>NTJR01000019.1 GCA_002457595.1 Marine Group II euryarchaeote MED-G36 | reverse complement strand
TAAATCACCACCGTCGAACTCTATTCCATTCTTTACAACCCTCCAATAAACCTCTGAAGGAAGTATCTCATCCTCGATAATTCCACTGAATAATATGGAACTACTAGAAACAACACCATTTTCTACATCTATGCTAATTACTGCAGGATCATTGGTTACACCTACATCAGCATTAACACCATTACAGCAAACCAATAAGTTCGCTGAAAATAAGAGAATGACAAGTATTCGGGTAGGATTCAACATACCTTCGAATAGTTAGCCAGTATTGAACCTCATGGGAACTCGTTCAATTATCTGGCAGATATTCGTGATTGCCATGAAAGTTCGTCTAACCAAGTACCTAGAGTATCCCTATCTAGAAATTCTTGACTCGCCTCAGCAGTAAGAATACAATCACATGCTGCAGATGCAAGTAAAGCAGCATCAATCATATCATGACCCTGTCCCAGAGCTACAGCCAACGCTGTAGCAGCGGCATCATGAAGTCCAATCTGTTGTTTGGGAGCAGATGCCTGACAATCATAGTGAACTATCTCACCATCTGATTGGTACAGAGTAATTCCATTTACTCCACCTAAAACAATTAGAGCGTCCCAGGAATACGTATTGATTAATTTCTGAGCCGCGGTGTTTGTATCATCACTCTCCAATCTTCTACGCATGAGTTCCATGCCCCTTAATTCAACTAAAACTACAGTAGCACCACGACTCCTTTCTAATCCAGTTAATTTAGGATCAATAATAACTGGAATGTTTAGATTTTTAGCCTTCTTAATCAATTCTGATGAACCATTTACCGTGACCGCGCCTTTATCATAATCAGAGATTACAAGTGCACAACTGCTATCCAAATTTTTCATAGCGTTTTCAACGAGAGAGTGACTAATAGATGGATTGATTTGGTCAATAGGGCCTCTATCGGCTTGAAGTAAAATCTGGCTGTCATCAAGTAAACTCTCTCGGCTACCAAAAAAACGAATTTTAACTAAAGTAAGACGATTACGGACAATTTCGATACCAGTAGTAGAAATTCCATCCTGCGATAGTTTGTTTTTTATTACTTCTCCTTCCCTATCATCGCCAACAAAAGTATGGAAATTTACATTCATGCCAATTGAGTTCAGGCCTCGTGCAATATGCGCTGCAGCACCCGGACTTTCGTCCGTTTGAAAAATTTTCAATACAGGGACGGGGGCAATTGAGTTGAGATTATTCGCAAAACCATGATGGTATCTATCAAGCATAACGTCACCAATTAGAGTCACTTTTGAATCAGAAACCCCATCTAAAGTTGAACGAAGTTTGCGCAATGTTTCAGTTCGTGACCTCGGCTTGTCCTCAATCGTCATACATGTTCGTAGAGAAGGAGCCGAATGAGGTTTGGGGAACCGACGCACTCAAGGATGGCTGGCTTGCCGCTAGAACATGGATGGTACAACCAGTGGTTGGGTCATTGAGGGACCATCTACAAATCGATTGAGAGATAAATCTGCAATCGGTAGACCTACAGGAGATGGGAAATTAATACTCTCAGCTGGAGAAATTATGTTTTGCCATCATTATCGAAATATACCTCTGCCATCAGAAGACTGGCTCAGTTCGACTATATTGGAAAACACAACATTGTTGGCTGAATACGCCATTATTGAAGCATTACGTGTGCCAGGTAACAAAATCGTTCTTTCAAATAATTCAGATATATTCGACGTAACTTCAGAACCAGAAACTTGGGGCATTCGGTGGGAGTCAGATAAACATCCAAGGAATAATGAACCAATTGCTGAGGTCAGATGGTTCTTTTCGAATCAAAACCTTGATACTGTAGACATTATTGAATGGTCAAACAAAGTTAGTGAAAAAGGAAGAATAGCAGAAGTTTTAGTTGTTGATGATGAACTTAGTGTTGTTACATATCGAGTATCCATAGTAGATCCTAGAGGGACTATAGATTGTGAAAATATAATTGATTCACTATTAGCACTTAATGATGGTATTTCAATAAATCAAGGAAGAATTTACCCCCTAGAAGACTGGCGAATTCCTCAAGTCGGAATTCAAGTAGAAGGTGGTATTTTTGTTGATTCTATAACTTGCGCATTAATTGATGGTGAATTTGAACGAGAAGAAGTGACAATTCTAACTGATATCCTTTCAAGAGGATTACATCCACGACCTGGATTCAAATATGGAACAGAATGGAGGTGCTATGACAAGACGATTGGAGAAGATCATGCCCCTTATCTAATCACTCTACCATCGAGAGCACCAAATGATTGGGCCGCTACTTGCCTAGCATCTAGACTTGCATCAGGAGTCAATAAAACTTGGTTGATACCAGTGAAGGAAAATGACAAATGGAATTATTTAGCGATTACAAGACCACCGGCAGACGCACGTTGGTCCAATCCTCGGAGAAGATAATTACTCTATGTCATCGATGGGGGACAAGGATTGATGGTTTTCATTAATTTGCACACCCCTCTTTGGTTCACCACCAAGGCGTGAATGACTATCTCTCTCACCTATTAGAATAACTAAAGCAGAAAGTACCATAATAATTGAAAGGCCATTACTTGGTTGAGCTAACCATGCTATAGGACTGTTTCCATTAAATGATGATTTGGCAGTAAATTCGACAGGGATTCGTTGCTCAATTCCAAATGAATCTACAAATACCAAATCACCTCTTGCAAGCATACCTGGTGTAAGAAGATCATTAGGATTAATGTCGATTTCAATTGATGGACAGGCTTCAAATTCTCCCTGTGAACGAACTGTTGCTATCCTTGATGCAGCTCCATCAATTGCAATTGAGTAAGACCTTGTACCATCTCCAATACATCCGGGTTGAAAGGTTACGGAAGAAGGATGGTCCCAAGCAATTAGTGCCTCAAGAGTATTTGTCTCTAAACGATGACCGATTTCATACCAGTCTTTGTCAATATCCCAAGAACCTTCTCCTTCACACCCGATAGAACCACGAAGATATCCAGCACTAGTAGTGATTTGAGAAGGTGATAAAATGACAATTGTAGAATTTCCAGCCTCAATAGGAAAAACTCTAGGTCCCTGGCTAGCAGAAGATTCCGAGGAATGTAAATCTATTTGTAAATCACAAGGAATAGGCGAATTGACTTGTGCTGTAATCGATTCGCCTTCAAGGATTTCGAGGGGGCCTGAGGAAAATAGGACGTCGACATTAGGCATCTGCGAAACCGGTGTAAATGATACAATTGCAGAAGACGAATTTAATCCATCAATAGATGCATACCAAGTGACAAGCCTGCCTTGACTATCTCTAATTTGCATACCCATAGAACCCAACATACTTCCTTCAACAAAGGTATCAGAAGCGGCTCCGGAATCTTTTCCTCTTACTAATGCAGAGTCCCCATCAGCTTCAATTATCTTGACCCATGGATAATTAGGATCGGAATTAACCAAGTTATCCGATTCATCTCCGAAATTACGATTTTGATGTTCAACTAGAATTCCAGAGCCAGGTAATAAAGAATCAAAATTGTCACCACCTCGAAAAGTAAACCTAATCCATTCATTAGTTGCAATTTGGACTTTCAACGATGACCCACCATCTGTCAGAGGATACAATTCAAATGAAGATTGAACACTAGTATCGACTTCGATTGAGTTGTTTACTCCAATCAAATCCAAGGTTGAAGAAATTGGCATGGCTGGAATATCTCCCTCGCCGTTCCAATTCCCACTAGCCATTATCCCCCAGTCTCCAACACCATTCCAATTACTTGTAGGAAGTTCATCATGAACATCATAGAGATCTAGAGCCCCCATTGAATGAAGGGATTCATGAATAATTGTTCCAAGTCCGGAATTTATCGAAGCTACAACATAATGTTCAATCCGCCAATCCTGAATTTCTATTGGATTATCCAATAAAGAAAAGTGACTCCAAAAAGAATTAGAGTTCCCTGTACTTTCTTGAGGTGGGGCTGAATGAATCAAAAGAAGGCGGTCTATTACCCCATCATCATTCAAATCCCACGGACTCAAATCTTCTTCACTAAGAACATCCAAAACCACACTATTAACTAGACTTTCAACACCATTTCCATCTGATCCATAATCCCTTTCTCCATCTACATCTTCACCCCATTGTTTTACTGGAGAAGAGGTTTTCCAAACATCTTTGACTTCTACTTCCAATTCTGTCGCACCATCTGTCATTAGTGAAAGATACTCCTCTGCTGAACCCTCGCCGGAGAATATTTGTTCTATCTTCGATATATCGAGATTATTATTTGAAAATGAAACTGGTAATACAAGCCACCTTTCTTCAGGTTGGATTAGAGTATAGTGATAATCTTCTTGTTCAGAATTTTGATTGGAATTTTCTGTCCAATTATCAACCAAATCTGAATTCAACTGAATAAGGCTAGCACAGAGAAGTAGAACGACTCCCAAGGCTACACGCCATACATCCATTAGACCTACGAATGATTTCATTCCCTTGAAGGGAACGGATATGTGGGCCAGAACAAATCAATTGTCAGATGATTCAGTGAATTGCGAAAGAAAAACTGCAATTGATTGAGTTCTCCAACCTTCATCCCATGCTAATGATTCATCCATCCAACTTAATCCGCGAACTGTTACACCTAAAGAATCCAATGAAGAACGGACATTGGTTGGAATAGGGTCACTATTACAACCAGTTACAACAATCTCTGTCAAGTCAGAATACTTTGCCAATTCCACTACTGCATCTTGCTCCAATTTTTCCAAACATAATGCTGAACAAATTGGTAATGCAATTCCTTTAGTTTGGGAATCTTTAGGAATTGGGGGGCATGCGCCTTCACACGAACAATCAATAATTGCTATTCGTTCCTCAGTGCCACCTCTAGATGTTTTTGAGGATATGAAAAAATTTCTTGAGCCAAGAGTTGCTGAAGGAACTGTCTTAGAAATAGTATCAGCCAATAGGATAGTGGAGACTGAGATTACAACCCTCAAGCCTTCGAATACATTTGGTAAAGTAAGAATTAGAATTCCGCCGGATATTAAAGCGATTTTTGTTGAGAAAAGTGACCTTGAATCATCAATAATCCCGAGGAGTCGTGTTAAGCTTAATGATAGAGTGGTTACAAAACCAATTAACAATATCCAAGAGATACCACTTGCAAGTGAAAACAATTCTTTTGCATCATAATGAGCATTTACATTTTCGACAGAGTCGATAGTAGTGGCTCCAATTACAAAATTAGGAATCATAACAAACCAAACATACCAAAGAAGAACTGGTAAAATTAGAGTATTGACTAGCAAGAAAATATCCAACCATTTTCTTTCTTGAGGAAGTAATCCTGGGCGAGCGAATTTTCTTAATTCGAAGCAAAAGAAAGGAAGAACGCAAATCATAGCAAGTAGAAAAATAGCAGTCCAACGAATTTCTAACCAATCATATGGTCCATAAATTGACAACGCTCCTGATGGCGAATGGGATAAAGACCAAGAAACAAGTAAATCATCAACAAAATAAGTCCAAATTAACAAAACAAAAAGAAGTAATAAAGTAATCCTTCGAAGGATTTTGTGGAGATGAAAGAAGTGCTCACTGACCGGTGAATTCCGGTCAGAAGAGACACGGATCGACATTTTACATCACGTCATGAACTGTTTGCTCTACTTTGGCTGAACGAATCGTTCTGTAGACTCCATAAGCAGCCCAAGCAGATACAAAGAATGTAGCACCTATGATGAAGTCGCTTTGACCTCCATTGGCTGTCCAATTCACTGCTACTACGAAGGTAATCAATGCAATTATGCCCCGACGTAGGCCTTGAGGATAGGCCAATTCCATGGCTAGGAATTCAGGTCCTGTTTCGTAACGGCGTTCCATGATTTCACGCTGGAATACAGCACCCACTAGAAGTGCGGTAAGTGAAGTCCAGTAGAATAGATTACCTTTCTCAAAAATTGTATTGGAGAGGGCTTCTTGGTGCTCGGCTTCCTTCTCCGCATCTGATTCCTCAATGACAAATAAGGTATCATAGTCTCCTACTGATATTGTTCGAGTCTCAAGAGTTGCTGCATCATCATTCATCTCTATGGTTCCAGGAGCAAGGATCGAAAACGTCAGAGTATTCCAGTAATCTCCCTCATCAGGTAAGCCACTATTATCTACTGAATTACCTACTAACCAAAAGTGAACATCTCCAATATCTTCTGAAGGGGCACTCCAAGTAAGTACCCATACTCCATTGCTAGTAGCAGAGTGAGAGACATCGTCGGCATTATCTTCTGCGTCTCTAATATCTTGTGATGATTCCCAAGTGAAATCGCCAACACCTGAAGATGAAAGTAAGAAGCCGGCTTTAGTATTGCCATCTGCTCCGGCAAGTGTAACTGAATCTGCTACTGTGATGGTCATTTGATATGACTCTCCTGAATCATACATCACAGGAACTCCGGTAATCATTACAACTGCTCTGTCACCAGCCGCACCATTGCCATGACAAGTACACCCATAACGTGAGGTTTCATTATCTTCAGAATTTTTTGCAGGGGGGCCTTGGCTATTGGCAATTACTGGAATCGCCAATAAAGCAACAAGTAATATTGCTATCATGAATCGCGGAGTTCGGTTACTCATGCAATCACCTACGCCTCTTCGACCGTTATCAATCTCATAACCGTTGCTCGCTCGCCTCCCTAAGGGAGGCGGGAATTTTAGAGTTCCTTTACTGCCGCATTCAACTCATTCATCATCTTCTTCCCATCCCCAAAGAGCATCATTGTCTTATCCATGAAAAACAAATCATTGTCCACTCCTGCATACCCAACGGAAAGACTGCGCTTGATGATTACAACAGTGCTTGCCTTATCCACATCTATGATTGGCATACCTGCCAGAGGACCTTCTTTGGTTCGAGCAACTGGATTGCAGGTGTCATTTGCACCAATGACTAGGGCAATGTCTGCTTCGGGTAATTCTGGATTAATTTCATCCATTTCAATTAGTTGATCATAAGGGACATTAGCTTCGGCAAGAAGTACATTCATGTGTCCAGGCATCCTTCCTGCTACTGGATGAATAGCATACTTTACCTCTGTGTCAAACCTTTCAGATACCAAGTCTGCAAACTCCTTGACTTGATGTTGGCATTGACTTACTGCCATTCCATAACCAGGAACTATGATAATCTTCTGTGCCCCATCAACCATCATCGCAACTTCATCAGCATCACTACCAACCTTAGTACGAGTTACTTGTTCCTTATCTGAACCTCCAAAGGCCTTGAACAGGACATCCTTTAGTTCCCGGTTCATGGCCTTACACATGATGAATGTGAGGATTAAACCACTAGCACCAACAAGTGAACCTGCAACAATTAGAACACTGTTGCCAATTATAAATCCTGTAAATGCTGCTGCAATGCCTGATAGTGAATTGAGTAGTGATACCACCACAGGCATGTCGGCCCCACCAATTGGAAGAACCAATAATACACCAAGTAAGCAAGATATGCCTATGATTGCAAAGAGGTAGTCTGTATTTGTTGGATCATCAATTGAAAGATATATGAGTCCTAGAACTCCAAAGAAAAGTATTGCCTTAATTGGGTTGAGCCATCCTGGACCCCACGTTGGTGTGCGAATCCATTTACCAAATATTTCCACGCCGCCCTTGAGTTTTAGCATTGCAAGTAGTGAACCAGTAAGTGTCATCCAACCTACTAATGCAGACAGCCCGGCAGCGACTACAACGACTTGCAAATCCAAGCCTGTTGGTAATTCCAGACTAGAGTCTTCGATATATTTCCAAGATTCAGAAAGCGCAACTAATGCAGATGCAGCTCCACCAAAGCCGTTGAACAGAGCCACCATCTCCGGCATCCCTGTCATTTCAACTCGTATGGCCATAATAGCTCCAATTAGTGAACCAATTAGCAATCCTGAACCGATAAGAATCCAGCCTTCAATACCATCACCAAATTGCATTTCTGCGACCGTAGTCAAGACCGCTACTAACATGCCCATTGCACCTAATTGATTTCCACGAGGTGCAGTCCTAGGGTGACCAAGTTGCTTCAATCCAAGTATGAAAAGTACTGCCGAAAATAGGTAACCAATACTAACCCAATCGCCTAGCATCACTTATCCCTCCTCTTTTTTCCAGCAATCATATTCAACATCCTATTAGTTACAGCAAATCCACCTACAACGTTAATCATTGCAAGAACTACTGCAACAAAAGCAAGCAATCCACTGACTAAGGTATCTCCACTTTCGTATACAACATTAGCACCAATAAGAGCACCAACAATACTGATTCCAGAAATAGCATTAGCACCACTCATCAAAGGAGTGTGCAAGGTGGCTGGAACTTTAGTGATTAATTCAAAACCAAGGAAAATGGAAAGTACGAATAGAGTAATTGAGCCGATAAGCATTGCAGGATCCATCAGAGAACACCTCCTAGACGAGTTTGCTTACTATGCATCTGTCCTTCAGAGCAAATCAATACGCCACCCATCCCTGATACATGGAAATCAGAACCTTCTGGAGCACCGACCAACACATCGTCATCTTCTGAAATTACTATTTTACCGTCCTTCATTATTGAAGTGATGAATGTGGTTAAGTTATTCGAATACAACATCGATGCTGTGTTGGCCAAGGTTCCAGGTAAATTTGTTGTGCCGACAATGATCACTCCATTTTGAGTTGTGTAAACTTCGCCAGCCTTAGTATCTTCACAATTACCACCCACATCGGCATTCATGTCAACAATTACTGCACCTGCCTTGAAGTTGGCAACTGCAGAACTTGGCACCGTGATCGGTGCTGGGCGACCAAAAATACGAGCAGTTGTGATTATGATATCTGCTTCGCTAGCAACGCCACAAACTGTATCGTTAACCTTCTGAATAAATTCGGGTGTTAGCGGTTTAGCGTAACCCGATTCATCCTCAAAGTCATCCATCCCATCGACTTCAATAAATCGGCCTCCGACGGATTCGATTTGCTCGGCAGCTGACTTTCTAACGTCAGAAGCATAAACAATAGCTCCTAGCCTCTTGGCTGTAGCAATAGCTTGCAATCCTGCTACGCCACTACCCATGACGACTACTTTGGCAGGACGTACCGTTCCAGCAGAGGTTGTCATCATAGGAATTCCTCTTGCTACAGATGCCGCTCCAAGGAGAACTGCCTTGTATCCTGCAAGATTGTCTTGACTTGAATTAACATCCATTGATTGAGCACGAGATAATCTTCTAGGAATCATGTCCATAGACAACAAAACAACCTTGGTATCTAGACATTCCTGCACCTTCTTTGGATTGCGGAACGGGTCAGCTACACAAGCGACTATCTGTCCTTGACTTAGTTCTGATACGTTAGGAAGATGAATTGAGATTAAGACAGGGGCACTAATCGCCTCGTTACGTTCAACAATGATTCCACCAAAATTCTCGTATTCAGAATCTGAGTAACTAGCTGCGATGCCTGCTCCTGATTGGATGACAACTTCAAATCCTGCCTTTGTCAGTTTCTTAACCGATTTAGGCACTATTGCCACACGATTTTCTCCTTCAGGCTCTGTAAGAACTCCAAGTCTCAACAAAATCACGCACCACCATCTGAGCCGTAGGCTCAAGCAGGATATATCACTCGACTAGAACTAGATTATTGAATCAAACGGATGGTGTAGTTCCTACACTTACTCAAAGATGTGTTGAAGTATTCGCTCACTAAAGGCTAAGGGTTGAAATCTAACCCCCCCCATTGAGGATATCTAATGCGACCTACTGCAGAGAAGGAAATACGAACACCGATACGAGTTGCCGTCACCGGAGCTGCAGGAAATATTGGATACGCCTTGTTGTGGCGGATTGCAAGCGGCGATTGCTTTGGAGCCAATCAGCCAGTCATTCTGCAGTTACTTGAGATTCCTCCTGGAATGCAGCGCCTCGATGGCGTGATAATGGAACTGAGAGACTCTGCGTTTCCTTTAGTTCACGACATTATCGGCACCGATGACCCAAAGATTGCGTTTAACGAAGCCGAAGCGATTTTCCTTGTTGGGTCTCGGCCGCGGACAAAAGATATGGATCGCGCAGATCTCGTTGCAGCAAATGGGCCTATATTCGTAGGTCAGGGTAAGGCAATCGATGCGGTTGCTTCGCGCAATGTGAAAGTGCTTACAGTGGGTAATCCCTGCAATACCAATGCGCTAATCGCCTCCGCTAACGCACCGGGCATTTCCTCTCGACAGTTTACCGCTATGACACGCCTTGATCAGAACCGTGCAGTGGGTCTGATGGCACAGCATGCCGGCGTCCCAGCATCAAAAGTTCACGATGTATTCATCTGGGGTAATCACGCCAATACAATGTACCCTGATCCACGTTTTGGGACCGTCGATGGATGCCCGGCAACTGAATTGTTCGATAGTGATTGGCTAGAGGGCTCCTTCCTCGATACTGTCGCCACTCGTGGAAAGGCGATCATAATGGCGCGCGGTGCATCTTCCGCCGCATCTGCAGCCTCGGCTGCCGTGGACCACATGCGCGACTGGTGGCTAGGCTCGAACGGACGCATCGTGTCCGTATCTCTCCCTTCTGAGGGCTGGTACGGAGTTCCCGAGGGACTTGTGTTTAGTTTCCCATGTCGTTGTGAAGACGGAGAGGTGATTGTGGTGGATGACCTTACCGTTGATGCATTCGCGCAGACAAAGATTGACGAGAACGTCAAAGCACTCCTCGAAGAGCGAGATGCTGTGAGTAATCTTTTGTAGGCAACAGGTGCCATGAATTAAACACAAACTATTCTAATTGCTTGGATATTGAGCCGTTGGTTTCATCGTCCGGACTACACTCACGCAGACTGATGAACGACACTCGCCGTCACATTCATCTCGAACACGATGGGAAGTTGTTACTTGTCAATCTAGATGGAAGTGGCCCCGCAATACCACGAATGGGACGCACCTCTACTACAGAAGGAAGTTATTCAATTCGTTTACCAACACCAGAAGAAGCCTCTGATATGGGACTCACGTGGAATACGAAGAGAACAAATCGATTTCGACTCGGCGAAGACATGCATGAAATTATAGTTGCAACTCCGGATATAACTTGGCCTGAAGGTTGGGCTTGGAAAGATGCTGTGATTAGTGATAATCAAGTTGACCCTGTTGCTCGTGAATCGGTGTACAGAACCTTACATAGAGTAGTTAGCAAAGTTGTGATTATTAACCCACAGAAAGAAGTTCTAATGGCAAAAGTAACTAGAGGATTCTTCACAGGATGTTGGACCCTACCTGGTGGTTTCGTAGATTATGCTGAACATCCAAGATCTGGAGCAGAAAGAGAAGCACTAGAAGAACTTGGAATTAGAATCAAGATTCCTGACCCACAAGGTGAGTCAGGTGTCGAGACCGAAGGAGAAGACATAGCGTTAGTAAGAGAGGAAGTTTTTACTCCAGATGGAATTTGTTGGTTATCTTTCACATACCTGTGCGAAGCTGATATTCCTGCAGAAGAAATTGTACCGAAGGATGATGAAATTGAAGAGGCTCGGTGGTTCAATAAAGATGAGGCGCTAAGTGTAGCGGTTTCTTTGTTCGACATCGAAGCCATACAAAAGTTTGTAACAAATTAACTTGAAGATTAAAGAATCCTCTAAGTGAATATGGTGGTGGGCCTGCCTGGATTTGAACCAGAGTCTGTTCGTCCCAAACGAACAAGCATAGACCAGACTAACCCACAGGCCCGTGGGTATTCGGGCCACCAATGAACCACTTATGGATTTGACTAAAGCCACAACCAAGAATTAGGTGCAGAACGAATAATCACACCTTGAGCCTCTGCCATACCTAGAATTTCTTCGGCCGTTGGATTTTCAACATCCTTTTCCATTAACTTTTGAGTTAACTTATCCATAGTTAAAACCCCATCTGAATTAGTAGAATCTAGCATTATAGCATGTATTTTTTCCACCCCAACACGTTGATTTTGATTTCTTTTTGTTGTCTCTTTTTTGAGACGTTTCTCTATCTCCTCACGGATCTCATCAGGGAGATTTGCGGAAGATACAGCACGGAAAAGTTCTGCTGAATTAGAATGTGAACTTTTGGTAACTAACCGTTTAGACTCTCCACAACGGGCGCAACTAGACCTCGAGCCAGCCCTGCTTCCAAATGAATTTCCACAATGGCATTTGATCAGTAGCCAGCGTACTTCGTCCTCTTCCACATACCTTCCTATGTTTCAGGGTTCAATAGTTTTCTGACAGATTCTTATTCAAACAGAATCATGAATCAGCATACAGTCGGCACATCATGCAATCAGTCCGTGCGACAGCGGGGTGGATTGGATTTGCATTGTTATTCGGGCTATCGATTAGAGCTTTGATTAGGGATGAATCTCTTACAATGGAGGTTTGGACTTATCTTCTGCTAATGCCTATTACACTTAGCATTGTATTTAGCACGAAGATATTCGGCCAATTGAAAAAAAACGATGAAGAAGTAAAATTCGTTGAAGATGAAACTGAAGGAGGAGGAATAGAAAACCAAACTAATGCTCCTAATCCAGAAGAAGCTGGATTTGACATTCCTGTTATGTAAAAAATTATCATTTCAGCCGTAGAGTTTCAAGATTTGCAGGAGCGTAGGTTTGGACGCGGAACTCGTCTCTAAGGCCTTGGCGGAAAGCATTGCAGGTCTTTGGGTCGCCATGGTGGCAAATGATTTTCCTTGGAGTCGGATTCAGAGCCTTCACGTAATCCATTAGTTGTCTACGATCTGAATGCCCACTGAATCCATCGATAGTAACTACATTACAACCAATGGGAACCATGTGTGTCTTGCCTTTATCCATCAAAGGAACTTCGGCATGACCTTGTTGAAGACGTCGGCCAAGAGTTCCGGAGGCTTGGTAACCAACGAAGCAAAGCGTATTGTTTGTTTCAGGAGCCCAGTGTTTGAAGTATTCAATTATTGGACCACCGGTCATCATTCCAGATGTTGCCAGAACAATACAGGGAGATGGATCATAAAGAAGAGATTCACGCTGACCTCGGCTATCAACTTGCTTAAACCAAGATGAATTGAACGGGTTCTGATCACCTCCTTTCAGAACTTTAGAGCGTAAATCGCGATTAAGGAAATCAGGATGGCTAGCATGAATTGCAGTAGCTTCAGAGATCATTCCATCTAACCATACAGTGACGGGTTTGACTTCGCCAGATTTGAATAATTGATCAATGGCAACCATTACTTCTTGAGAACGCCCTACTGCGAAGACAGGGCAGAAAATTTTTCCGCCTCGGGAAAGGGCTAGACGGATTAAATCCTGTAACTCCTGCGTCGCATCCTGCCTATTTGGTTGGAAATCTTGAGGCCCTCCATATGTGGATTCGATTACCAAGGTCTCAACCTTGGGAAATCTAACAGTTGCTGCATCGAATAACCATGAGCGTTCATACTTGATGTCACCCGAGAAAAGTAATCTATGTTCAGAATTCCCTTCACCGATTTGCATATAGACGCTAGAAGAACCAAGAATATGACCTGCATTTTCTAAAGTTACTTTCACATCAGGGGCGATATCGGTTTTATCACCCCAGCGAATATCTACAACATGCTTGATACATTCTTGAATATCAGCCTTGGAGTAAGGTGCTTCTGAGCCTTCGGCCTGAGCGACTTTGATGTAATCCATCTGAAGTAAAGTCATCAAATCTCGAGTCGGTGGTGTGCAATATACTGGACCGCGATATCCATAGCGGAATAAGACTGGAAGCATAGCAATATGATCGACGTGCGCATGAGTAAGTACAATCGCATCTAGGTTGTCAAGAGGAAGCAACTCGGGAGCGTTGAAAAATGGTTGAACTTCATTTCTATTCATAGTAGGTTTTGCACCGCAATCAATCAATACTCTAGATTCATTAGTAGTTAGAAGATGCATAGCCCTACCAACTTCGCGATATGAACCCAAGGCTGTAATTCGAACCCAAGGCTCTCCTGATCTTTTAGGGCGGTAGATTCGAGTGCCGAATTTGCGCAATAGTGCTTTTCTTTCATCTGCCATCTCTTTACGATATCTTCTGATATCATGTTGGGTTCTACTTTCGAAAGCAGGAGCTCTGTCTACTGAAATTAGCCAGCCAATTTCATCTCTGAGATTCTTAATATGGATGCCTTTAGGCCCAACTGCTGCGGCTGGATCATCACACTCTAAGATGACTTCTGAGAGGGCAGGATCGAGCCAAATATTACGGACTTCTGCCTCTGGAGGAATTATCTCATTTACCTTCTGTCTAACTTCAGCTTCATCGGCAAGAATACTGGAGTGGGGTCTGACAATCACTCTTCTCTTGATATTCTTTGCAATTTTTACAGTTAGTGATTGACCAGGACTACTGAATAACTCAGGTTGTGGCGTAATAATTGCTATAGAACCCGCTTCTAAATCTACTTCATAATCAATATTCTCAGGTACTATCTTTGATACTCTCTGCTTCACTTCGGCTAAAGTCAGTCTCATAAAATCACCATCTAGGTAAATCTCCACCCTTGTGACAACCCTAAATTAGGGTATGCGGCACGAAGCCGTGGAGTAAAAATTCAAAGGTTGGAAAGAAGCTTTGATACTTCGGACTCAGATAATTTCTTGAATCCATCAATAGTAATAACAGCCAAATCCATTCCGTTGCCGCTTGCAGCATCTCTTTGAGCGGATGCCAAAAGAGATTTTGCAGCAACCTTCAATGCTTGATTCTCTGTCATTCCATCTTTGTACTGGTCTTCAAGAACACCATACATGTATGGACTTCCCGAACCAGTAGCACAGTACGAATCTGGTATTGCCCCGCCTGCAGAATCAATACTGTAGACACTGGGGCCATCTTTGTCGGTACCGACAATCAGGAGTTGGACATAATGTGGGCGGCCGACTAGAATGTTTGCAGTTAGAGTCGCTGCACCACGTACAGTCATTGGTTGGCTGCGTTTTAGCTCATATAATCGAAGTTCAGCAGCTAATGTGCGAGATAATGATTGTGCATGACCGACTAATCCGGCAGTAGTAAGAGCAACGTTATTGGATATTTTGAACAGTTTCTTGACACTTTTGTTAGCAATAAAATGCCCCATAGTAGCACGATGATCAGCGCCAACAACAACGCCTCCGTCAAATGTAATTCCAATAGTGCTAGTGCCTGTCTTCACAGCGTCAGTAATCGCATCCATACCAATTCACCTGCTTGGGAGACATTCCCAGCAATAACCACTCGATTCGGGCCCCTTATCAATCCGACGGGAGGCTGGGATGAAAGGATGTAGTATTTGCATCCCTACACCTGAACCCACTTTTGACCGTATTACTCAAGGGGAATGAACAACGCCATTAAGTCGTGGCGAAAGAGGAGAGAGATGAACCTCGTTGGATTGAGATGCCTAGTTTACCCAATGTAAGGGGCGCAAAATCCATTGATGTCGGACAAGATTACCACGACCTGGGGGAATTGTATGTCGATGCCCCAGTGGTTCGTGGTGAAGGAGATGTGATTGTTCGTCGTGCTGTATTAGATGATTTAACAGGAATTCCTCAAATATTAGACTGGATATCTGATGGAGACATTGTAATTCTAGAAATGAGTCGATTAATTGCTGTTGAAACTGAATTACGAATTGCTGTAGATAGGATGCAGACATTTATTGAAAATGATTTGATGGGTGAATTAGTTCGCATTGGACAAAATCGACTCTTGCTACTTCCGGCATCTTTTGACATCTCAGTAGCTGAAAAATCACGGTTCTGAGGTGTATAGAATGGAGAGCACTATAGATCAGAATTGCCCTATTTGTCATTCAGAGGCAGGACTGAAATTAATTGTCCATAGTTCAGAAATCCCTTATTTTGGTGAACACACAGAAATGACTCTTGTATGTGACTCCTGTGGATGGAGGCATACCGATTTTATTCCCGCGGAAGGGAAGAAAGCTAGTGCTTGGTCAATGAAAATCAGTGAAAGGGATCATCTGAATATACGTGTAGTCCGCTCATCTTCATGCACGGTTAGAATTGTTGAATTAGGACTTGAAGTAGAACCTGGCGATAATGCAACAGGCTATATTTCTAACATCGAAGGCGTTCTTAATCGGTTTGAAGATGCAATAGGCATAATTCTACGATCCGCTATACTTGAAGGTGAAGAAGGAATTGATACTATTTCTGCATGTCAAGAACTAATTTCAAAGTTGAATTTAATTAAAAATGGAGAAGAAGTTACTGAAATAGTGCTATTGGATCCAATGGGTCACTCACAAATACTCCATGAGAATGCTAAGAATTGGGATTTGAGCGATGAAGAAATTTCTAGCCTAGAAGTTGGTCCACAAATACCAATAATGGACTCATCAGACTTAACTGAATAATTATTCAAAGTGCATCAGGTGCAAGGAATTCATCCAACCTATCTGTCCACATGTCTCTCTTTTCGGACAGGTCTGTTAGCCACTCAGTGGCTCGATCAATACAGATTTGTTTTATCTCACCTGCAAGTAATCTCCCAGATTCGTAGTCCCTAGCAATGCGGGTCAATTCAGCATCATCGGACTCAAAGAAGAACTGAAGATACTGGAATGCTACATCCTTGGAGCAATCACCACCGTGAATTCTATGCTCTTCAACTGTAGGTTGACCCCCCGAATATGCCTTCTTCACTTTCTTAGTCATTGATTCGATTGAATCATCCATGAAAATCGTGGTTTCGGGTTGTGAAGAAGACATCTTGTCGCCAGTCATACCTATTGCAAACCGATGATATGTTGAGCATGGAGGCATTAGCCCCATCCCTCCAAGTTTCCTTTCAAGGGAAAGTACACACATACGAACTTGAGCTATATCCTCTACTTTTGCCCCAGGTATGTCTAGAGTCCCATGCTTTGGATTAGGAATGAAATCTGAGTATCCCATAGGGGCGATACTGGCCTTTAATTTCTCAAATATGCCATCTCTAGTTGTGCGGTCAACTCTACCATTGGAGGACACTCCAAAAATTTCTTTGTTTCCATCTTGAACAGATAAAGCGACTGTGATTCCACCATTCTTGCGCGGTTTGACATTGAACCAATGAGTCTTGCCTGCAATTCCTCTAGTCAACCGAAGATGAGGGTCTTGGTCAACCCCTACAGGTACTACAATTGGACGAAGCCCACCAAATTCCTCCAATTGAGGATGAATAATGTCGCCAGCCTGAATCAATGGTGCTTGAACGTGGGCTAGATTAGTATCTCCTTTGAATCCATAAATTGATTCAAACTCTGACAGATTTGTTTTCCTTCCTAGAGTAAAAGCAAGGCGTTGGACTGCTGGACGACTGCTCTGGAAATAGATATTTGTCGAATCAGGGTCTAGACCAAGTGCGGCATAATTGTGAACGTATTCAGTCATTGCATTTTCACGACCCTTCTCCAAACTAGTTCCACGGGTTGCAAGTGCTTCTAAGTCGGCTACTGTTACTGTGATATCCGCACCTTGTTCTTGGAACCAGCGAACTTGATCTATTACCATAGAATGGCCTAGATGCATCTTTCCGCTTGGCATTAATCCAGTAAGTACTCCAAATGGGTCTGAACGCTCCATGCATCCGAGTACTACATCGAGATCACGGTGAGCGAAAACAATACCTCTGCGATGTAGCATACTGGGGTTTGGTATGCGACTAACATCAATACTCCCTAGACCGAATTGGTCTCTAATTCGCGCATAGTCTGTCGACTGTTGCGAAGCCCATGGATCAATGCGAGTACTGTTGTCCACACCTCGACGCGTATGCACTCCTCAATCAACTAATCGCTATGAAAGACCTACAAAGTGCCAACCGACAGCCCTCTATATCGAACACCACCCCCGGTAAGTATGGCTGTCATCCACTGCTTCGGTGCGGGACTTGTGGGGTCATTTGTTGCGAAGAAATTAGCAGATAATGGACACGAGGTTCACGTTCATGACCTTAATCCGAGTGGTGCGGTCGTAGGTTATCCAAATATTACCATTCACCAAGGTGATGCACAAGAAGTATGTGAAGAGCTTGATGTTGAATATAATCACGTAGATATTGCTGTGAACATGCTGCCAGGAAACATAGGCCATGCAATCACAACAATAATGGCTGAATCAGGAATTCCCACCGTAGACCTTAGTTTCAGCGAGCTTACTGCCGACAGAGACGATGAAAAGGCAAGAGATTGGGGTGCTAGAGTGCTCTGGGATGTAGGAATAGCACCTGGACTCTCAAACATGTTATTGGCAGAAGCCTACAGAGTCATGGGGCCCCTTCAGAAGGCTGAGGTTCGTGTTGGTGGAAATCCAACTGGACCAACTGGAGGTTGGAACTACATGGCTCCTTTTTCACCGAAAGACGTTATTGCAGAATACACACGTCCCGCTAGAGTAATCAGAGAAGGAGAGCAGGTTACCCTCCCTGCCCTGTCTGAAAGGCACATGATTGAAGTCCCGGAAAGAGGGGAAATGGAAGCTTTTCTTACTGATGGACTACGTTCAGTTCTGAATTCTATACCCGCAGTGGAGATGTCAGAGTACACGGTAAGGTGGCCCGGTCACATTCAGAAATACATCGATGAGAGAGATTCAGGAGATTTGAATGAAGAAAAATTGCTTCACGAGTGGTGGTTCAACCCGAAAACACCCGAGTTCACTTGGATGGAAGTTACAGCAACTGATCATGATGATAATTGTATGCGATGGGAAGTTAGTGACTACGGCGGTGATGATGGTTCGTCAATGGCACGAACAACTGGATTAGTCACAGTTGGATGCGTAGAGGCTTGGCTTGATAATCCAAATATGCTACCACCAGGGGTACATGCACCTGAGGCTCTAGCACCAGAAATTGTTTCTAGAATCATTGATACAATGCGCTCGGAAAGAGTTTGCATAGAAGGCCCCGATATTGTGCTTTAATCAATGGGTAGCGTATGAGTCGCCCCTCAGTCAGTCGGTATGAATGAGTCATATCCGAGTCATAGGGCTCCTCAGCAGAACCCAATGAAACAGCAGGAGCAACCTCCTTGACTACGAGTCTACTGCAGGAGGCATGGGATACGAGATTAGAGATGACGGAGATGGAGATGTTGAGATATATTTCAAAAGCAAGACTTTGGTTGGTCTGCATGAAGAAATCGATCGGTACGTGAAGGAAAAAGACCCGGCTAGGTTGATAGGCTTCAAGGGTGATTTAGTTCCTGAATATCACCGGGGTGCTTGGATTTTAAGAATGTGGATCCCACGGCTGTACAAGGGAGAGTAGGCCTGTTTCATACTGCCCCCCACTGACTCGTATGTGACTCATAGGGTTAGGGGGTGACCCCTATGCTACGCGGGCGACTCATAGGGTAGGCACAATAAAGGGGCAATCACTCGGTAAATCATGTCTGAAAGTACGACGCGAAATGGGATAACCAGTATCCTACTAGTTGGAATATTTCTGATTGGCATTCTGGGACAGGTTTCAACCGCTACTTCAGCAGAAGAGGGTATATCTCAGCCAGACACGTACATAGTACAGTTTGGACCGGGTTTTGCTGAGACTGAAATTGCATCTGTCTCCGATGATCTTGATG
>NTJR01000018.1 GCA_002457595.1 Marine Group II euryarchaeote MED-G36 | reverse complement strand
TGAAGATATTTCTTCATTAATTTCATCGAAGTTCTCTTCATTTGGAATTATTATCATCCAACTTCCGGCTAGAATGGCAGTAACGGCCAATACAGTAACAAAACGAACGGTTCGAACGCCCTGCATAATATGCGCAAAGCACCTTTACCTATGACTACCGTGGTGAGATGATTTGACAATTTAGAGCGCGATTCAATAAGGGGTAGCGTATCAGAGTAGTTGTTACGATGAGCGAAGAGGGTAACATGCTCGATTCAGATTCAGAAGAGTTAGCGCAAGCGATGCTTACAGCCGCACGTTCTGTTGTACGAACTTGCATGCAAATTCGCTCAGTAGAATCCGTTCTCGTAATAACTGATCCGAAATTTGCTGAAGTCGGTCGGGCTCTATATGAAGCTTCAGCCGAAGTTACTGAGCGTATTCTACTGATGATGATGCCTGCCAGCCTACGCGAAGGAAGTGAGCCCCCTAATCAGGTAGCAGATTTAATGCGAAGGCAGGACGTAATTCTTATCGCAACACAATTCTCATTGACGCATACAAGGGCTCGTGCGAATGCCTCAAGAGAAGGTGCACGAATTGCTTCAATGCCCGGAATTGATGCTCTAACCTTTGCTAATGGTGGGATGACTGCTGATTATAATGCACTACAGAAAGAAATTTCAGGAACCAATAAATTATTGCGCCGGCGGAGAGAAGTAGTAATCACCAGTGAAGCTGGAACTAATCTGACTTTTACAACTGGTGGGCGTTGGATTCTTGAGGACAATGGAATTTGTAATCGGCCAGGTGTAATAACAAATCTTCCAGCAGGGAAAATTTTCGTCCTGCCAAAAGAGGGGACGGCTCATGGTAGAATTGTCATAGACGGCTCTTGGCAAGGAAAATTAGTAGATGAGCCAATTTCTATCCTAATAGAAAAAGGACAAATCGTTGACATTGTTGGCGGAGATGTAGCTGATCAGATAAATAGTAAAATCGAAGCCACAAAAACAGGATTAAGGCAATCGAAAGCAGCCTTAGTTGGAACCTTTGCCGAGTTCGGTTTTGGTATGAATCCAAGAGCGAAGCTATCTGGAAATTATCTAGAAGATTTAGTCTATAGAGGTGGGGCATATTTTGGTTTTGGAAATAACTTGGCACTTGGTGGAACTGCCTCCGTCCCCCTAAACCTTCGAGGAGTTGCCAGAAAACTTTCAGTCCAACTAGAGGATGTTGATCTCCTAGTCGAAGGTAAGGTAACTCTGAAGGTGAAATGATGCACGCTATTCTTTGGTGTAATGGAGATATTCCAGATCACTCAAAAATCATGCCACTGTTGGAAGGAAATGTCATATTTGGTGTTGACGGTGGTGCCGAAAAGGCCGAATCTGCGGGGTTCAAGGTAACAGAAGTATTAGGTGATTTAGATTCGGTAAAACCAGAAGATTGGAAGGGAAGATCAACCCTTCTTCCTGATGAATCGGCTAGTGATTTAGTGAAATCACTACGTCATCTGAAAACAAAAGGATATGATGAGATTGACATTGTTGGAATTGAAGGTGGTTGTCCAGACCATATTTTGGGCGTTTGGGCTGCTCTAACAGAGGCCCCTGATGGCATGTCTATCAGAATGCATCATGAACACGGTATGACAATTAGATTACATCCTAATGAAGACGTATTTCAATTAATAATACCTGAAGGAGTTGAATTCTCGGTATTTGCTCTGGAGGAATGCAATTCTGTTTCAGTTAAGGGATCCAAATGGGAATTAGATAAGGAACCACTTTCATTCTCAACCAGAGGATTACATAACCAATATGTTGGTGAAATAATCAGCATATCAGCCGATGGAATTCTAGCCATTATTCTTCATGAATAATCAATCATTAGATGATTTGGTTGGATTTAATGATAATAGCATTGCAATAGGCCGAGTGCGAGGATCACTATCTAATGCTAACTTCATTATTACAGCCAATGGCACACCTAGAATCATTCCCATAATTCCCCATGCCCAGCCCCAGAATGCTACCAATATTAACAGAACAATGGGGGACATGTCCAACCTCTGTCCGGCAAGTTGAGGCTCGATAAATTGACCCCAAGCCAATTGGTTACCAAACAAGACTGCGAGAATGAAGAATGCTGTGGTTGGTTCGTGAAGAATGAATGATATTATCACAGGGGGTATGAATGAAAGAGGCGCTCCAACATATGGCACGAAGTCAAGAAGGAATGTGATTGAGGCCCACATAAACCAACCAGGGATGTCTTGCCATGCAAGCAGAGCTGCTACTATGATAGCTTGACCGAACGCAACTGTAGCCTTTGTAATTACATAGGTGTTAATTCCCTTGCCTGCATTTTCTGTAATCTGGGAAAATCTTTCGATTTCCTCAGGATAAGCGGCCTTCAATCTAGCAGGTAAAGTCTCAGCCTCGACAATAATGAAAATCAGGAAAATGAAGGTTGTAATCGCGCTACCTGTGAATCCAGCAATGTCGCCAACGAAACCGGTGGCAATTTCGTTAATTCGCTGTACTGAAATCAGATCTGTAAGTGCGCTAGTATCGAAACTGTAGCCGTAAATACTCAAGTCAGAAAACCAAGTAACCTTCTCGGTAAATTTTGAAGAAAGTGAATCCGCTTCATTACTAAAATCAGTTAGAGAATCGTACAGAATATTTCCTCCCATTAGGACAACTGCAATAACACCGAAAACAAGTATCCCGTAAGCAAGCAATGGATGGCCAAACCTTTCCTCAAGCCACTGTGCAGGCGGTCGGATTAAGAAAAACAGTAGAATAGCTACAACGAGAGGTTGAATGATTACTTTGAGGTGAATAATTGCTAGAATTAGGATGAAAAGAAGTACTGCAATATTGGTTAGTGTGCTGAGTTCAACGCCCCGGAATCCTTTGCTTGAAGCCATGGCACTCATACTCCGGACGGGGAGGCGAGTCATCAACTTCTCGCAAGCAATAATCTCCTGAAATCTATATTAATAGAACTAATTTATCCATATGACTATACAATTAAGCACCGTAAGATAACGCTTTTTCATAAAATTTTGCTCATTTCAGATGTTTTTCCATTACGAGATGGTAGATTTTTTCATAGGCCTCAGCATTATGTTCATAGGTGTACTTACTCAGAACCCTTTCACGCCCAAGCTGTGCTTGTTTTTCTCGCATTTCTGGCTTGTTTAAAGATTCAATAACACAATTTGCAAGATTGATATGATCACCGCAATTAAACAAACCTCCAACAGATGAGTCAATCATTTCAGTTAGAGGTGGTTTATTTACAGTTACAACAGGAGTTCCGCTTGCTAATGCTTCTAACGGGATTAGTCCCTGTCCTTCATAATACGAAGGATATATTACCAAATCGGCTGAACGGAAATGTAGTGCTAAAAGTTCGAAATCCATCCCGGGCTGTATAATAACAGCATGACCAACCCCTAACTTCTTTGCTTGTCTTAGTAAAGTTCGACGCATATGACCTCGACCGATTATGACTAATTTGGCATTGGGGTGAGAATTGAGGATTTGAGGCATAGCTCGAAGAAGTGTATTATGTCCCTTTCGTGCGACTAACCTTCCTACAGCAAGTAATAGGGGAGTCTTTGTATCCGACCGACCGATTAGGGCTGCTTTATCTGCAGCATCGTAAGAAATTCTAATTTCTTCATACGCCTTATGATCATCTGAGTCACTATGATTTACTGGCCTAAATACTTGATGATCGACCCCATATAGAACGGTTTCACAACACCAATCATCAGGAGGATTATACCATTGTTCAAATTCTCTACGTGTGGATTCAGAAATAGCAACGCTGATAGCTGATTCATCTATTCCCGCTTGTTCATACCTAGAATAGTATTTAGCTGTCAATAAAATAGCTAAATCATTAGGGTTTTTCCATGTTGCTGCCTCCTTATGTTGTGCAGCAAGCTTCATACCTTCGCGTTCACCAATCCAACTACCATTAAGGGCAGAAACAACGGGAGCTATGTTTTCCCTAACCCATCTGTACTCTTTTTGATTCCAACTAACTAATGGGAGCAATGTATGAACAATATCGACCTTTTTTTCGTCATTAAGACGGCGTAAAGCCGTCAATGCGTTTTTTCCATAGGAACGAGTAAATGTCATTGGTAGTTTAAGCCAAGGAACTTGAATGACTTTCACGCCAGGTTGCTGGGGTGTTTGCTTAGAATGAGAACGAGTGATTACTGTAACATCGTGACCTCTTTTGGACAAATGACTAGCTAGGTGATAAACAACCGAGCCTATTCCACCCCACCGAGGTGGATACTCGCCGGACAACATTGCGATGTGCAAACCCATCTTCTCAACAGCCGCTAACCGGATACTCATTTCAATCGAATGGGTTGATGACACTTAATCCTAGATAATTCAAGCCCATAGATTAGTATTATTCATAGCAGGAAGGCAGGTCGCTTCAATCGATTCAGATGTCCGATACCCTTCCTGTGCATGTGACCGTAGTCATCCCTACTCGCAATGAAGAGGCCGCTATCGTCGATACCATTCGTTCAGTTCCTAATGACGGATGGTGTGAAAAATTGGATTTTCTAATTGTTGATGGGAATTCGACTGATAGAACTTGTGAATTAGCCGAACAGGAAGGAGCTACTGTTTACCGAGAACCTCGCAAAGGATATGGGCGAGCCTACAAAACTGGTTTTGTACTTGCTCCGGGTGAAATAATTATCACAATGGATGCAGATTGCACATATCCTGGGGAAGAAGTCCCCAATTTGGTTAAGAAATTACTAGATGAAGATTTACAGTGGATTACTTGTGATCGATTAAGAAGAGCCGAGGAAGGAGCAATGCCTGGGATTCATGGATTTGGAAACTGGGTTCTTTCTACTACAGCTACCATCTTGTATTGGTATGGAATTCATGATTCACAAAGTGGAATGTGGGTTTTTAGAAAATCCATTTTCGATGATGAGAGGGTTCGTCCGAAACACGATGGAATGCCTTTATCTCAGGAATTCAAAATAAGAGCACGGCGATATTTGGGCAAGAAGAAGACTACAGAAGTTTCTGTACCTTATCGGCCTCGTGTAGGTGAGGCTGAGATTAATACATGGGGGGATGGGTTGCTAAACCTAAGATTCCTCTTTACTCATAGATTGGGCCTTACTCGTCAGGTGACTCCTTGGGGTCCTGAATAACCAATGGGACTATGGATATAGTGTGGCCTACAGTGTTCATGGAGCCACTGACCGCATTCCTAATGATTGCGGATTTTTCGTTGGCAATATTTTTTGTTTGCTTATTTCATTGGCTATATCGAACTGAAAAAATTTCTCTAGCATATCTGTATGCATTCTGGTTTGGTACATTGATAGGATCGACTTGGGAATTCACATTTCTATTCCTCGGCCCCGAGTTTCTCCATGGAGCTGTTGAGTGGCCATGGGGGCTAGATGGATGGCCTCGTAAGGTATCGCATTCTATTTGGGATGGAGCGATTTTCATGTTCGGAGTTTATCTTTGCCATAGATGGTTAGAAGGTGAATTATTCCAACGATTTAGTTCCAAAGAATTAGGGATAATGTTTTGTTGGGGACTTTTTCAGGAACTTCTAGTTGAGTATCTTTTCAATGGTCGAGTATGGATATACGAACCATTATCGTGGAATCCTGTAATTATTCCGACCATTCCTGGCTCCGCCCCAATGTCGCCTGGATATACTTTGATTCCTCAAGCAGTCTGGGTAATTGCACCAGTGGTATTCTATGTCAGTTTCTTGTGGATAGTCAAACGATATCCTGATTCTAAATCATAGAGGCATTATGGATTTTGATTCTCGGATTTGCTTCCAGATAATGGGGCAATGATTTCAGAGGGAGAGATTCGATGTGCTCCGAATTTGTTTATGGACTCATCACTAGGATATCCTAATGAAATTCCACAAAGTAATGAATATTGATTACTAATATCAAATTCTTCACGCACCGCGTCTTCCCATATCGCGACAGCACCTTGAGGACATGTTCCAAGCCCCTTTGAATGAGCCGATAAAATGAGATTCTGCATAAAGAGTCCTGCATCAGAAGCAGCAAATTTTTTCAGTGTTTTATGAGTGAACACAAATAGCTCGACTGGGGCTCCAAAAAATTCGTAATTTCTTGCCCAAAATGCATCGCGTCGCGTTTTATCATCTCTACTTACGCCAATTGAGCTCATGAGATCCTTGCCAAGTCTCTTAGACCTAGGAGTTAGGTCGGAGTGATACGGTTTTACTACAAGCCAGTTACTGGTCGGATGGCCGTAACGACGAAAAAATGCTTTGATCTTTCCACGGATTCCTGCACCTTGAAAATCCTTCACAGCGTCCCATCGTCTTAGAAACTCCTCAGAGATTCGATTTCTCACATCTCCTGTTGCCACTGCTACTAGAAACGGCCTAGTATTGCTCCAACTAGGTGCAGTAAGGCCGTCGGCGATTATTTCATGGATAATTTCCTCTGATACAGGAGTTGGTAAGAAATCACGAGTTGAACGACGAGATGCTAAAAATGCACTAAAATCATCAGAATCTGGATGAACAGCCATTGTATCATGTTTAGGAATTCAGTTGAGTTCTTGAAGCGTTCTCCTTGTTATTCAGGAATGAAAGAGTCCACCAAATCATTTATCCCTCAAACATAAGTGAGAAGTCTATGGCTAATATTATGGAAAACACTCCATTCTTGTTCTTCGTAGCTATTATGCAGCCATTACTTTTTTTCATTTCATTGGAGTATTTTGGTCTAAATGGAACAGCATTCATCACTGCAATTCTGATTATAATTCTGATTTTGTACTTCATCTGGATGTGGAATTCTGGCAAGATTCCCTTTGCAAGCAACGAAGAAGAATGAAACATGACCTCTCATACTCTCTATGATTCAGGATTTTCTTCCTCAAAGGCATCAGCAGCAGCAGTTATGACCCCGAGGAGTCTGTGAATTTCATCGTCTTTGGGAAGTCCTCTCATTACTACTCGAATGAGGGTTTCTTCAATTCCTTCTCTTCTGTGCTCTTTAGTAGGCATCGCAGCAACAAGTCTAGATGTTTCAAGGCGGAGTCTTTTTCTTAGATCTGGGGCAAGGAGTCTTTCTTCACTACCAGATGGAGATTTTGTGGTGGAATTCACAAACCATGAATAACAAATTATAGCTACTGCATGACTTAAGTTGAGGATAGGGTATCCCTCCCAAGTGGGGATAGTAACTAACAAATCGCACAATCTTAACTGTTCATTCAGTAAGCCCTTTCCTTCAGGTCCGAAAACCAAAGCAACTTTACCATCTACATCTGTAAGTCGGTTAGGTAATTCATCGGGAAGTAAGAAGTGCCTCATTACTGTCTTATCACCGTCTTCTCTCTTACCTGATGTCCCTATGACTACAGAACAATCAGATACTGCTTCTTCCAAACTATCACTGACTTGGGCATTATCAAGAACTACCTGTGCATTCTTTGCTCTTTTCCTTGTTTCTTCGGACCAAACGCCGTTTCTTCCAACTACTCTCAAGTCAGTAATGCCGAAATTCATAATTGAGCGCGCCACAGCTCCAATGTTACCATCATGCATTGGTTCAACGAGGACTATACAAACACGTGATTGATGTTCGGGAAGAGAAATCTCTGCACGTCCACCCATTCGAACCACACCCGTGGAATAGGAATGTACTGATTAGGTAAGCGGAATTAATCAGTACGACGTTGGATATAACGAGTGATGTAACCAGCAATCCAGTTGCGCATCCTCTTAGTTCCAATAGTATCAGAATCTGTGTATTCGGACACAAGATGCTTATTTGTTTCGAAATCTGCTGTAAACTTATCTGGATAAATTTCCAGTAATCGAAGAGCTCTGGTTTTGATAAAAGACGGTCTAATATTTCCCATAATCAATCCTCCGCAAGTTTCACTTCAAGAGGAAATCCCTCTTCACGAGTACAAACAATTCGGATTTTACGAGGAGGTTTCTGCATACCTCGCGCCCAAATTACTTCGTTAACAGCTTGATCTATCCAAATTTCTTCATCCTCTTGGATTTTCATATGCTGAGATACATGCTTCTTGATTTCTACCATAGCGCGATTGGCTCTCTTAGTTCGAGGGACATTCCAAGCCGCTCGTAGAGGTACAGTCATTTCCTTAACTTCAGTCACTTGAATCACCTTTGTAGTTTTGAGCGTCTCCAATGATGGCGCTTTGGATGAGATACAGTATTACGGTTAGTACGGAGCATAACCCAAACTGGAACTCTTCGGTTCTGTTTAGTCACCTTAAGGAGACGCTGTTTCTTAGCAAATGGTTTGTGTCTTGCCATTTTTTCACCTCAGTAACGAGCCAGCCCCGGGTACTTTTCTTCAGCAGCACCACGGACTGAGTGAGCGACGTCGTCTAGTAACGATTGACCCGCTGGAGTGATTACTTTACCGAGATTAACTTCACGGATATTAGTTGAATTAACAATTAAGCCGGCAGCAGTCAATTGCTGAAGAACGGTTCTTGCAATCTTGCGAGAGCCTGCTACTGCTCTATTAGGCTTCACACCACGATCCTTGGGGCCGCCGAAATGCTGAGCCATGTGGTTCGCACCGATAGGTCCCTTCAGGGCTACTTTTCTTAGTACTGCAGCTGAGCGAATAAACCACCAATTTTCTTGATCGGGCGTCCTCTCTCGATGTGTTCCAGTTTTTACAAACTCGGCCCAATCTGGAGCGTTGATTGCATCATTACCCTCAAGTCTCTGGGAGAGTTCTTCGATCAATAGATCGGCTGGGACATCATGGTATGTGGTCATATAGTCACCTTGTAGCGACCGGCCGACCTTGAGGCTGTATTTAACCGTGATGACATAGTATGGAAAACAAGACCCTAGGAGTGTTACTCTTAGAGCCCCCACATAGAGTTCAAACCATCTAGGCCGGTCGACACTTCATGAAGAAGTCGCTATCGCGAAATCCGAACATGCTTCGAACCATGATCGGGTTAGGAGTTGTTTTAATTCTCGTGTTGGCATTTGCAGTACACAAGAATACAATGAATTCTGAATACTACAGATATGATACTTCAAATTCGGCAAATACATTGAGTTTAGAACAAACAGAAGAAAACCTATCAACATGGATAGTAACTACTAATTCGGCTATAACTTGGATAAACATCACAGTGGGGAATGCTCCAATAGATTCAGAAATTGTAGTGACATCATCCAGTACTGTTTGGTATTACTCGGAATTTTTAGGCTTTGTAGGTAATGAGATGTTTAACTGTAAAGAGTTTGATTCGGTTTCGGAGTCATGCTCTGAAGCATACTCGCACAAACAGATTATTGATTCGGAAGAAAAGGTCATGCGAGGTCGGTTATCGTTGGACCTTCCAATAGAAGGAATCGGCTATGTCAACGCAGACAACCCCGAGACTGCTGAAGAAGAAACGCGAAACCTAATCTCTTCGGAAACAGTTTTGACAACATGGACAATTTCAATAACTGATGAAAATGAAGAAGTGATTTCTTCCGAAGGAATTGACATTTCCATGATTGTTGTAGAACATGAGTTCGTCTCAGTAGAAGAATTCAAATTAGATCCTGTTCAAGAAACACTGTACAGTTTAGCCACATTGATTGGTTGCTTTGGCTTATTGATTCTATTGCCTATGATTGCTTATTTTGCGGGTGTGTGGAAAGAGAGGCTTGAAGAAGAAAAAAGAGAAGAAGAACCAGCTCCTAAAGAATAATTCAATAATCACAGTCTAAGAAATCTTATCCACAAAATCTCACGCGACCTAAACATGGATGGGGGATTGCCGAGTATTTCCGAGGCTAATGAATTAGTTCGAGGCAATAAATTTCATCAAGCAAAAGAGGCATTTGATCTAATCCTTGAGAGAGAACCAGAGAATTTTGCTGCATGGTATGGATTAGGAGTTACTGCTAACTTATTGAACGAAAATAGTGCATCGATTTTTGCTTTTGAGAAAGTATTAGAGTTTAATCAATATCATGCTCCAAGCGCTGCAAACTTGGCATTTTTATATTCAGAAATTAACCTAGAAAGGTCAAAGGAATTTGCTAAAATCGCTTTAGAACTTGGATTAGATAGTAATGAACTAAGAGAACTGGAGAGTAAAGAGTTAGAACCTGAATTGCCATTAATTTCAGCCGTATCTGTAGATGAAGGTGAAAATCTTCTTGATTCGATTGCGGTTCTAATTGAAAACAATGAATTCGAGGAGGCTTTGGAAATTATTACACCTATTCTTGAATCCGGTGAACAACATTCAGCTGAATTATGGGCTACCTGTTCTCTTTGCTTAGTGAGACTAGGACTCTTTTCGGACGCATTGGATTCTGTAAACTATGCGCTATCAATTGATTCAACCAATAATCTAGCTATAGAGTTACAAAAAGAAATTCTAACAAATATTAATACAGAAGAAAATGATGAAGGAGAATTTCTCTCTGAAGATGATTTTGAGAAAATAAATGAAGATTCGGGTGAAGAGGAGATATTAGAGGAAAATGATGATAGTGAAACTATTGCTCTAGAGGATTCCTATGTCGTATTAGTGAAAAATGCACGTGATTATTCAGAAAATGGAAATCACGCCTCTTCAGTACAGGCCTGGAAGACAATCATCCAACAATTCGGTTCAAAGAGTGAATCATGGCATGGTATGGCCGATGCTCTAGAAGCTGCTGGTCATTTTGAAAAGGCAAAACAGTGTAGAAATAAGGGCAATGAAATTAATTCAGAAATGGATGATAGTAATCAAGACACGAATTCTGAAGTGGACTTGATTGCTGCGGCAAAAGATGCAGAAGAAATGATGGTGGAAGAGCCTAAACCCGATACAGATATCAATATCTCAATTGAATGGTACAATAAAGGATTAGTGTTGTTAGGAGAAAATAAGAATTCGGAATCTCTAAACTGCTTTGATAAATCAATCTCATTGACACCGAGAACAGAAATAGAGCTTAGAGTGAAGTTATACAATGGAAGAGGGCATGCTCTTCATCAACTCGGAGAATATGCAGAGAGCATTCAATCATACCACCAAGCTATTTCATTAGCGCCAAAAATAGTTGGTGGAAGAACTCTGTATAATATGGGATCCTCATATGCCGCATTGGAACATTTTCATGATGCACTTAGATGTTTTGAACAAGCACTAGAAAGAGACTTGGAATCTGAAGATGTGCGATTATGTAAAAATCAAATTAACAGATGCAAACTATTACTCAAAGAAATTCAAAAGAACTCTTAATTTAAATTTGTTTATTTACCATCGGTTCAAGAAATAAAGTTCTAGCTACATGAAATGAGAATTTAGATGATTTTCAGAAGAAAAATCTTTGACTATCAACAAATTATGATACGAAAGCGATTTCTGAACACGAATTTATCTAGATAGGTATGAGTTATGTCAATGGGAATCGATTAGAACTCATACTTACTCGTGAGGCCAATGGCAAGAGAGGTCAGAGCCCAACCTCCAATCGAAGAGGAGAACCTCAAGACTGGCCCGCCGAAGAAGGTAGCGGCCGGAATTTTAGGCGTCCAAAAGTCATTTTCAATAGGTTTGGAAGAAGCTGGCCTCAAGGATACGATAAAGACAATGAGGGCTGTAAATAGATTTGATGGATTTGATTGTCCGGGTTGTGCTTGGCCTGATCCAGACAATCATAGAAGCGGATTTGAATTCTGTGAAAACGGTGCTAAGGCATTTGCCACAGAAGCCACTAAAAAGAGGGCTTCACCAGAACTAATAAGCAAATATTCTATTAAAGAACTATCAGAAATGAGTGATATGAAATTGGATAAACTCGGCAGAATAACTCATCCAATGGTATTGAGAGAGAATTCAAATAAATATGAGGTGATTGAGTGGGAAGATGCATTCTCAATGATTTCTGATAAAGTTGGAAAACTATCTAACCCCAACGAGGCTGTCCTCTACACGAGTGGAAGAACATCCAACGAGGCGGCCTTCTTATGGGGCACCTTAGCTCGTCAAATAGGTACAAATAACCTCCCCGACTGTAGTAATATGTGTCATGAATCTAGTGGATATGCATTAGGTAAATCCATAGGAATAGGCAAGGGAACTGTCAAACTATCTTGTTTTGAGGAGGCTGATTTGATATTAGTAATTGGACAGAACCCCGGTACTAATCACCCTCGGATGCTAACTGCTCTCACAAGCTGTAAGGCCAACGGAGGATCAGTCGTAAGCATCAATCCCTTGGAGGAGACTGGGATGCGACGTTTTAAACACCCACAAAAGGTAATGCAAATGCTTGGAAGAGGCACTCAGATAGCAGATGAGCATCTACCTGTGAAAATCGGAGGAGATGCAGCATTATTGCAGGGATTCGCAAAAGTAATACTGGAATCAGACGGGGTTGATAAGGAATTTATTGATGAGCAGACAATTGGTTTCAATGACTGGGAGTCGCATATCAAGTCTGCTGATTGGAAAGAAATTGTTCTACAGTCGGGAATTAGTAGGAATAAGATTGAGAAGGTTGGTAAAGCCATATCTAAATCAAAAAAGATGATTGTATGTTGGGCTATGGGACTTACTCAACATGAGAATAGCGTCGATATCATCCAAGAGATAGCTAACTTATTGCTAACCGGAGGGCACTTCGGTAAACCGGGCGCCGGAGTCTGTCCAGTAAGAGGACACTCAAATGTTCAGGGCGATAGAACAGTAGGAATTAACCACCATCCTAGTGAAGAATTCTTATTGTCGTGTGAAGAGAAAACTGGAATTGAAATGCCCAGAGATAGGGGGTATGATGCTGTCGAATTTATCCATGCAGCACTCGATGATAAGGTACGGTTGTATATGGCAATGGGGGGTAACTTGGTCTCGGCTATGTCAGACACAGAGAGAGTCGCAGATGCTATCATGAATATCGATCTCACCGTCCAAATATCTACTAAAATTAACCGCTCTCACTTAGTAACTGGAAAGACTGCACTGATACTACCTTGTATTGGAAGAACTGAAAAAGACCCAGCAGGTTTTGTTACAGTTGAGAACTCAATGGGAGTTGTCCATTCCAGCACAGGAACTATGAATCCTGCTTCCGAACATCTTTTGTCTGAGCCAGAAATAGTGTGTCGGATAGGTAAATCCTGTTTTCCAAAGGAATCATTCAACTGGCAGACATTCACGAGTCACGATGAAACTAGAGATTTAATTTCAAGATGTATTCCAGGTTTCGAAGATTATAATTCAAGAGTGAGGGAAAAAGGTGGTTTCTACCTACCCAATGGACCAAGGGATGGACCTGTATGGGACACTCCCTCTGGAAAGGCCCACTTCTTCTGTAATAACCTACCAAACCGTCAATTACGTGAAGGCAGTTTTGTTCTGATGACTGTAAGAAGCCACGATCAGTATAACACCACGATCTATGGGATGGATGATAGATATAGAGGAATTTACAACTCACGTAGGATAGTGATGATGAATCCAGATGATATGACTGAACTCAATCTCACCAAAGGACAAGAGGTTGATATCACTAGCCATTGGGGAGATAGGAAAATACACTCAGAAAGATGGAAAGTAATTCCTTATGATATTCCTAAGGGAAATCTATGCTCATACTTCCCTGAAGCGAATGTACTAGTCCCACTAGAGAGTACCGCACAGGGTAGTAACACACCCACTTCAAAGTGGATAGAAGTCACCATATCAACTAGGGGTGCGAGAATTTGGAAATCTTCTTCTTCAAGTTTTATCTAACATCAAAACTAAGTTGTCATTCAAAAACTCAATAATTCGATATACGGTGTGGTGCAGAATGAATAAGCATTCTGTTATCACGAACGAAAGATAGCAATGTAAGATTATGTTCTATTGCCAAATCTACAGCCAAAGAACTAGCAGCACCAACAGAGGCCATTATCGGGACACCTAATCTAATACATTTATGCACTAATTCAAAGGATGCTCGACCTGAAACGAAAATTAATGAAGGAGCTGGACCATTTGGTTGGCGAATATATGAGCCCACAAGTTTGTCCAAGGCATTATGCCGACCAATGTCCTCTCTAAGTGAAATTAATTTACAATCCTCAGAGAAAAAAGCTGCGGCATGAGTCCCCCCTGTTAGTTCAAACATTCTTTGAGATGATTTCAAATCTTCTGCAGCATTAGATATTTTGATTCTACTGAGTGAAAAATCATCCCGCAATCTAGGGCCGTGAATATGCAAAAGATTGGATATGGATTCCTTACCACAAATACCACAAGCTGAAGTTTTTGTTGTCCTTCTGTTGTGTTCCTTTGGATTGAACTTACAAAAATCAGCCAATATTACCTTTGCTTCATTCTCAACCAGAGAAACTGATTGGATTTCGGGCCCAGATTCAATAATACCTTCAGAATATAACATTCCGTATACTAAATCCTCATCATTCCCTGGTGTTCGCATAGTCAAACCCAAAGAATGATCTTTACCATTATGGATTAATTCAACAGAAAAGGCGCTTTCAATTGCTAAAGTATCAATTTCTGATAATCTATTTTGCAAATCAATGCGTAGCACCTGACTCTCGCGTACGCCTTTCACGACTTCGACAGTATGTTCATGTGTATTTGATTGACGGATAGATGGTTTGACAGCAATCATTGATATATCACCTTGACTGGCCTATAGGTGTGGGTCTTCTCGACGGTCCGGGCTTCTCTCTGCCTATTGCGACTGCTGTAGAAGTAGTCGATGTCCAAATCGAAGTTTCGGATTCTGCTCGAAAGGCGGTTCTCGCCGCAATCGGCGAACAAAACGATACACACGTTCTCATCATTAGTGCAAAGGCAGGAGGGTGCTCTGGCTACCTCTACGATATGGTAGTCGTCGAGAAGCCTGATAATGACGGATTTCAGACTATTGATATCGATGGAGTGACTGTGATGATTCACAATAAAGATAGCACACTTCTGAACGGACTCCGCTTAGATTTCCGTGACAGTCTGATGGGTGGAGGATTCCATATGGATAATCCCAATGCAGATCGAGCCTGCGGCTGCGGTCAGTCATTCGGCTGAGTTGGTCGCTTGACATTTGACGATAATCTTCACCCTCTTGCAGAGTATATCGAGATTCCCAGTGGAGTTACACTTCTATCGGGCAAAAATTGTCACGAACATCTGAATAGAGTCTCGTCAATTGACATATCATCCAAATTTTTGAAAAGAGAAGAGTCCATTCTTTGTGATCTTCATGGACGGATTGTTGGACACATACTCCATGCAGACCTTGAGGATCAAATTCTACTTGTACACAACCCTGAAAATGCCAAAGAAATTCGCAATATTCTCTCTACTGGAGTTCCATGGAATGAGGACGTGAAAGTCAGCACTGGCGATGGTGCTGTTCATCGATTAATCGTAGTGGGAAAGAATCCTGGAAGGGTGCTTATTGGCCTCGGAATCGTAGCGAATGATCTTGAACAGGACAGCTGGACTGAATTTTTCGATTCCATGATATGTTTGTTAGCGCAAACCGATGAATATACAGCGTTTGAGATGCTAATTCCGACTCAGCTCTTGCAGTCGGTCAAAGAAGGATTCGAGACTAACGGAGGAAATCAGGGTGAAGCAGACAGTTGGTTAGCTTTACAGAGTTTAACTGGAAATATCGACATCTCAATAGAATCCTCTAAACACATTCCATTTGAACTCGGATTGGCAAATCTTATCGATCTGAAGAAAGGGTGTTACCCTGGCCAGGAAATACATGCACGGATGGAGTCAAGAGGCATACAGGCAAGGATCAGAAGATGTCTCAGCTCAGACAAACAAATCCCACAAGGTAAGGCCAGATTTTCTGAAGAGAAGAGGATAGAAATTCTTTGTAGTCACCGATTAGGAGATATATGGATTTCCTATTGTTTAATCTCGACCAAACTAGATGTAAATGGAGAAATCTCAATCGAAGCCAGTGATAGCACGATTACTGCGACTTTCGTATGAGTTCTTCCAAATCGAATAACTCAATCCCCTAACCTCGATTTACCCCCCCACGTAAAGTCATATGACTGTGGACAATCATTTAGATAATCGGATTATCTAGTTCTTAATTTATCTAAATCAGAAAAGTCCATATTTTCGCCTTTCTCGACCCAATCTGATAATTTCATCAAAGGAGAGATTCTCAGAAGACCGAGATGGCGAGTGAACAAATAAAGAGTGGGATCAAATCTACCAATAACCTGCTCTTGGAATTTAATCCTTACAGGTTCTGCGCGTGAACGGAAAAAGGAAATCTCTACTGCAACACCAATTATTGTAGCAGTATATAGAACAAGTAATACAGTCAAAGAGAATATTACAGGGTCACCAAACATCTCACCACTTCGTAGTTCAGTTCCATAAAACAATTGCCGTGAAAGTAAGAATAGTAGCCCTACACCAACCCAAGGACCTAACATATCCTCAACAAATGTCCCCATAGGTAGCAAACGGCGATTAGCGGTATCAGCAAATACCATTGTACTCTGTGTTGCAGCCCGCAGAACAGAGATGAAAGCTACTAAAATCATGTATACCCCACTTGATAAAGCCAAAATAGACCTAGAATCGAATGGAAGGTACGAGACAATTAGAAAAGCGAATAATCCAAGAAAAGCAGTAATTGGCATCCTATTAATTGAGGAGAGAATAGGATCGGGGTTTTTCATCCCATCCTCTACGCGAGGAATTCCAATAATTTCCCATCGAGTAATCCCCTGGACAATTATTGCAATTCTAATCAATATTTGTTTCTCAATTAATAGCCATTCAAAAAACCAAATCACAGGCATCAATGGAATTGCAATTATTGCAGCAAAGAGACCCAAAAAAGGCCAAACAATTAATGCAGGCATTAGCAAAAAATGTTTTATTCGTAATGGGAAAAGTAAATCTGATTCTATGCGTGATTGTCGTTCTGGATCAATATTTACCAATCTCGCTTCCTTATCTAATTCTTGACGGAATCTGCTTAATGGCAACCCAGCGTCAAGAACACGTCTGACTTTCTCACGATAATGCTCATGTTCAGGTTCAACACCAGACCACCAACGCCAACCTATTGATAATGGAATGGCCAACAAGAGAGGTGTAACTAATACAAGAATCGCAATCAAGAGCGACTCAAGGTAGGGGCTCACGGCCTAACCGTACTAATCAACATCAAGAAGGAAACGGTACAATTAGTACACAAAGCCTTGTTGACAGAGGTTATTGCAAGCTCCACAGATACCAAACTTGATACCTTACCCTATTCTAGGTAATTCTGATGGAAGAATATTTGATAGCAGAAGCACATTGCGATGGACCTTGTGGAGTATATGACCCTGCGAGTGCTAGAATAGCAGCCGAGGCAGTACAATCGATGACCAAAAAAATGGTAGCATTAGAGAATCCTATGTCGAATGGTAATGATGGACAATTTGTTGCTTATCTGAACACAATGTCTCGATATGCAGCAATTAAGGAAGAAGAAGCGCAGAAGTGTAAGGACGAACTATTGATCCTATGGACGGATTTCTTCAAGCCGCAACACCTTGAAGCTAATCCAAATCTTCATGATACATTCTGGCAAGCAGCTAAGTTGTGCAGTGCATGTAAAGTTGAGGTTTCAGAACAACACGCACAAGAACTGATGGATGCAGTTGAGGCAATCCACAACGTTTTCTGGGCAACTAAAGGTCGGGATGTTCCATGGATTCGGGCTTCATGAAAGTAAAAGTCACTGGCAGCTCAATGTGGCCTACTTTAGTTGATGGCGAAATTGCTAAGTTTGAAAAAGAAGGAAATATTGATTATTTAGAAGGACAAATAATTCTTGCAAAACATCCTTTGAAATCAGAATTACTAATGATAAAAAGAATTCACTCAATTAATGAGGAAGGAATCTTCCTAGTCGGGGATAATCCAGACCCTACTGCTAGCGAAGATAGTCATAACTTTGGCCGTATTAGCGAAAATGAAATCATTGGCAAATATGTAACAATTGAGACTTGAAGAGTGAAATATTGATGATGCGGATTACACTCAATGTCACATGGCGCGAATCGCTGTAACTGATGGGATGGATTCAAGGGCCATTCAGAACCTAGTAGAGATGGGGCATGAAGTAATAGAAAAGCACTATTCAAAGGAAGAACTAGAAAAAGGTGCTTTAGCCAAATTCGATGCCGTGGTTGTTAGAAGTGCAACGAAAATGACGTCAGAGGTCATAGCTGCCTCAGATGCTTTGACTTTTATTGGCAGAGGAGGAGTAGGGGTAGACAATATTGACATAGAGGCTGCAACAAGTCATGAAATGGTTGTCTGCAACACTCCAAGGGCATCAACACATAGTGTAGTCGAGTTAACTATCGGGCACCTACTTACATCTTGCCGGCACATTACACGAGGCGACAGGGGGCTACGTTCTGGATTATGGGAAAAAAAATTACTTCGAGGGTCGGAACTTTCTGGGAAAAGATTGGGCTTTATTGGATTTGGAAGAATTGCACAAGGTGTTGCTAATATTTCTAATGCGTTTGGTATGGAATGCCATGCATATGACCCCTACCTACCCAAAGAAATTGCAAAACAATTTAATTGTACACTCCATGATGATGTTGATTCAATTTTTAGTTTATGCACACACATTACTATTCATTGCAACCTATCAGAGGAAACACATCATCTGGTAAATAAAGACCGAATTGACATGATGTCCGGTGTTGGAGCAGACGGTGTTACTTGTGGAAATCACATTGTTAATTGTGCACGAGGCGGTATTGTTGACGAAAATGCTGTGCTTTCTGCATTAGAATCGGGTCAACTCATGACTGCCGCTCTCGATGTTTTTGAAGTAGAACCGGCCGGAAATAATCCTCTATTACAGCATCAGAATTTTCATGGGACACCGCATATTGGAGCAGCAACTGCTGAATCCCAATCGCGCATAGGTAGTGAAATGGTGACACTTTTGACAGATCATTTCGACGGTTTGAAACCACATTCTGCGCTTAATTGAACGCTGTACTTTATTGCCTAAACCCGTATTTCAACACGATGAGGGCTTTCGTCACAGGGGCTACTGGCCACGTCGGCGGGAATCTAGTAAGAGAATTGCTTGATCGTGACTACGATGTAAAGTGTCTAGTTCGCTCAGACATTCGTGCTCTTGAAAATTTAGACGTGAATCTCGTCAAAGGAGACCTTCTAGATAGTAATTCATTGCAACCACTAATGAGTGACTGTGATGTCGTTTTTCACGCAGCCGCATTCGTCGCCGTCGAGAAAGTCCAAGAAGAACTAATGCGAAAAATCAACGTCGGCGGCAGCACCGCTGTAGCCAATGCCGCCGTAGAAGCTGGAGTCCCCAAGATGATTCATTTCTCAAGCGTCCACGCCTTCTGTCAACACCCAACAAATCAACCCCTCACAGAAGATCGGTCACTAGTCACAGACCCAAAGTCCGCCCCCTACGACCGAACCAAAGCTGAAGCCCAAAGGGCTGTTCTCTCGCACAGAGAACAAGGACTACACATCAATATAGTTCACCCCACAGGAATAATCGGCCCTCAAGATTTCAAGCCGAGTAGAATGGGCAAAGTTTTGACGGACATCGCCAATGGATCAATGCCATTCGCCCTCAATAACGGTTTCAACTGGGTCGATGTCCGAGATGTCTGTCGCAGTGCTGCGAATTGCGTCGATTCCGGCAAAGATGGCCAACACTACTTACTTCCTGGAACCTGGGCGTCGATGCCCGATTTATCACACATGGTGAGGAAAGTAATTGGGCGGAGAACCCACATTGCCACACTTCCATTCTGGACTGCATACCTTGCTCTGCCTTTCGCGGCCCTATCATCCTCAATCACAGGCAAGAGACCGTCATTCAGCAAGGGGAGCCTTCATGCACTTGCCGTCCAGTGCAGGGATATTCCAGGGGACCTCGCTCGAGATCAAATTGACCACAAATCAAGACCTCTCGAACAAACAATATTTGATTCAGTTAATTGGTTGAA
>NTJR01000017.1 GCA_002457595.1 Marine Group II euryarchaeote MED-G36 | reverse complement strand
TATCTGAAGGGCCCCATGAATTTGTGTAGATGTCAATATCATTTTGATAGAAACTCAAGGCATCAGCCTCAACACTATCACTGGTGCCACATGCAATCAAAGTCGAGCCAGCGATTGTTGCTTCCCAAGCTGCCCCAGAGACGTAGAGAGAATTGTTTCCAACTGCAGCAGCAACACCAGCAACAGCAGTTCCATGCTCATCCCAACTGTTTGGAGTTGGGTCTGGATCATCATTGCACCAATCGTATGAAAATGTGCTATTGTAATGAGGAGAAATGTCAACATGTGAATGGTCCAGGCCATCATCAACTACACTGATTACTACTTCTTGACCACGATAATTATCCCAAATATCGGTTGCATTGATATCTTCACCTGATAATCCTCCAGTTTGCCCAGTGTTCTCCAAATGCCATTGTGAAGCGAACTCTGGGTCATTTGGATTATCACGTGTCTGAAGTGTTTGAGAAACAACTAACGGAGAAAATGATTCAATTTGTCCTAATTCGAGTGCCTCTTGGAGTTTAGGAATGGCCTCTAAAGGTTTATTGAAATGCCAAATATAGGAATTAGGCAATAATGAAACCTTTTCAATAAATTTAGGACTTGGAATTGTCCAAACTTGTTTTTTCTCAGGTACTTGCGTAACAACTAGCCATTCTTTCGTAATTTCTAGTTCATCTTGAGAATACTGATTGAGATTTTCTACTCTTGCAAATGCTGCTTGTACTGATTCTGAGTATGTAGGGAGAATGTCTTCGCCATAAATTTCGAGGTCAATTTTAATATCCTGACCATCTGAAATAGCGATGACTGTAGGACTGATTATGACTAGCATCAGTAACGCAGCAAGTGCACGCATAAACAAGGGTCGAACATATTGGGGTTTTAGCCGTTCCCAACGAGTGAGTGAATCACGCATCGGGCGAATCAACATTATTGAAGTCTTTAATCGCTGTATGAATCTCTTCATCACTCATTAGCCGACGCTGTGATTTTGCTACTTCAAACAAGTGAGCTACTAGGTCCTCTTCAACATCATATTCATTTTGTTGAAGCCACCATGTGATGTTTGAACGCCCACTCATATGGCCAATTCTAATGACCTGTTGAAGGCCATAATCTTGTGCAGGAACGCCTGAATATACCCTGTCTGCTAGCCAATGGTCGCCCTTTTTCATTGCCTTTACCACGGCACTTGCATGTACGCCTGTTCCGGTTTCAAAAGCATCTTTGCCAAATACTGGATAATTGCGAGGTAATGCCACTTCGATGTATTCGTGTGCCTTACGCATATAGTCGTTCAAAGCAGTCAGGTCATTTTTTATGACTCCCATCAGTGATAGATTGACTAGGGTTTGATCAAGAGGAGCATTGCCTGCTCTTTCGCCAACTCCTAAAGCAGTTCCATGAATTACATCCGCTCCTGCTTCAACCGCAGCTAGATTATTCGCAACCCCTAAGCCTCTGTCCTGATGTCCGTGCCAGTTAACTTCGATATCACGACGTTTGACTCCTGCATCTGGAATAACCTCGTCTTGAATAAACCCTAGAAGTTTCTTTACACCATTTGGAGTGACATGGCCACAAGTGTCACAGACACAAATTCGGTCAGCACCTAATTCGATAGCTCTAGTGTAAACTTCTTTGATTTCTTCTGGTTTGCTTCTAGTAGTATCCTCTGTAACGAACATTACTGGAATATCATTGTCTACTGCGAATGAAACTGCCTTTTCTGCCGTTGAGAGGATTCTTTCCATATTCCAGTCCTCCGCAAATTGTCTGATAGGACTGGTTCCAAGGAAAGCACTAGCCTGGATTTGACGCTCATGCTTAGCTTGAAGGTCAACAAGTGGTTCGATATCACTAACAACCGTTCTTACTGCACACCCCGGCCGTAATTCGTAATCATTTTTCCCCATATGAGTAAGCATGTCATCAATATGAGACACGTGAAATGGTCCTGCGCCAGGTAGTCCTAAATCCACTTTTTGAATACCCAGTTTTTCCATGTAATCAATAAGTTCTATTTTTTGCTCAATAGTTGGATTACGAGCACTAGGACTCTGTAGTCCATCGCGTAGAGTCTCATCATCAAACCATACTTCATGAGGGTGGTTTGTTGGCTCTCGCACAATCTCATAATCAATGGTATTCCAATCGTAGATGAGTTCGCTCTCCTTCATCCGCTCACCCGCTGCTACGCCCATCGAACAGACCAGCCCGTGTTTGAAGCATTCGGGGTTTCATGCTGAGTTAGCCTTGCGATTAACGCGTGAACGTAACTCATACCTGATTATGAATGCAAGAGAAATGACAGCACCAATAATTCCTCCATAAAGACCAAAACTAGCAGTTACTACAATTACGAACATAACTGCGAGATAATACATTGATACAAAGAAAGAATTTGTTGCACTAGGTATCCTTCCTCCAGGCCCTTTAGGTTCATTTGGATCAATAATAAAAACTGTTCTCGCGTACCATAGTGATACAATTACAGTGTTACATCCGAAGATGTAATACAATTCATCACCACTATCTATTCCACCGAGTGTTATTGGTGCTGCTAATGAGAGTAAGACTAGAAGTATTGCATAAAATTTCATTTCAATTAATGTTCTTTCAGCACCTTTGACCCCTGGCATCATCGGGACTCCAACTTTCTCATATTCTTCCGAACGATATAGTGCAAGTGCCCAGAAGTGGGGGGGTGTCCAAAGAAAAATTAGCAGAAACATGAACCAAGGCATCAGGCTTCCTAAATCGGTAATTGAAGTAACAAATGATTGAACTGATTCTATTTCTATGGAGAGTTCTCCAGCTGCAGTAGCCCAACCAATTACTGGGGGGGTGGCTCCTGCAATTCCGCCGATGACAATATTTTGGGTAGAAGTTCGTTTCAGCCAAATGGTGTATATCAGAACATAGAACAGTATGCTGAATGCAGCCCAAAAGGCAGCGACGGCGTTTGCCATTACTATGAACCAATATGTTCCAATTATGGAAATAAAGACCCCAAATGTCAATGCCCCATTTGCCGTCACGGCTCCAGATGGAATTGGTCTATTGGAAGTTCGAGCCATTATTGGATCGATATCTCGGTCGTACCACATATTGATTGCATTCGCCCCTCCTGCTGTTAGGTATCCTCCAACAAAGACGACCATCATGGTCTCAATAGTTGCTAGCCAGTCCATTTCATTGGAGTCTAGTAGATCGTGAGATAATACTGCACAAAGTGCAGTAATCTGCAGTAGGACAACTACACCTGGTTTGGTCAGAGCTAGCCAAGCTCGGACTCCAGATACTGGCTCACTCATATCACGCCCTAAGGGCGTGAGTCCTTCAATACCACTCATTCAAGAGTTTCGACACCTGTATCATGCAGGGTGCCAATCGAAGTCGAAAGCCAAACAGTTGCTAGAATGAGGAATGTTAGTGATGCAAGCAGCAAATGTAAGAGTGAAAACCATTCCTCAAATCCTGAATCAGCAGTCCACGAGAATATGTAAAATGCTCCAACAATGACATTTAGCAGAAAAAGACCAGTTGCAGTCCATATCCAGTTTCGGAGAATTTGGCCATGTTGATGCTGATATTGTTCTTTCATTACTAGCCAAGAAGATGCAAGAAGAGTAATACCAACTATTGCAACTATCCATCTATGGATAATCTGGGATTGGTTCTCAAGATTTTCTATCGTGTTAAACAATTTACCATGACACAGCGGCCAGGAATCAAGTCCATTTACTCCACAACCAGTATTCGCTCCAGGTGTTGTAGCCACAAAAACACCTGCAAATAGTGCTATGAAGGAGCCAAATCCTAACCATGCGATCCGTTTTTTCCATCTATTTGCTAGAACAGGATCGAACTCAATCCATTTTGGATTTTCATGTGTATCGCGAGAAATACAGAGCCAGAGCCAGATTAGAGATAGTTCGAAGGCTAGAGCGCTGGCTAGATGTAATGCAACGCTCCAATGCTCATTATCCATTTCAACAGTAAACCAACCGATTAGACCTTGCCAAACAATTAGTGCTACAGAAATGGTTGCTGCCAATTTAGTTACAGAATTTGATTCATCATCGCGCCTCACAATGAACCAATTCAACAATACTAGAGGTCCGAGAATAGTTCCTGCGATGAGTCTGTGAGCCCATTCTGTGAATATTTGGAAAGTTGTGTATCTATGATGTTCACCCCGTGAATCAATTTCTTCAGGGTTTTCGTCCCACCAAATTTCCTGCTCATCAGGGCTTATGTCAAAAGACCAACTGCCAAAGCAAGTTGGCCAATCGGGACAAGATTCGCCAGCATCATAGATTCTAATCACTCCACCAATTGCAATCACTAGAAAGGTGACAGCAATTAGGCCAGCAGTTAGAGTTCTAGTTGATATTCGATCCAGCATGAGTTATCCTCCAATGCTGATTTGTGCCACCTGTGGCAGAGTTTTTCACTCCTCAACAATATGTGGATCGACATCAATAGGTATACGATGTGATTCATATTCCAACATAGCAATCTTCAGAGGATCTAGAACGAAGCGAGCCTTAGCGTCTTCGATACCATACAATTGAACTAGTTCGTTCATGAAGTTCTCCCTGAGTTCTTCCTCAGAGACATAGAGTGGAGCACCCATGCTGATTTGTAGCGCTCGGGCTCCGATAATTCGTGCCTTTTCGAATCGAGTGTGCTGTCTTAGAGGCTTAACCATCGAGGCGGGCGACCGGAGGCCTCCCTATTAGCCCACCGGCTGGCTTACGCCCCCTATGGGGGCGCTGTTTGAGGATTAATTTCGCTCAATTAGCATACTTACAGCATTTCCGCCACCAAGGCATATTGCGACAATTCCTCTATTTCGATCCGTTCGAATCAGAGTTTTGGTCAATGTCATCAAACAACGTGTTCCTGTGGCGCCCAGAGGGTGACCAACGGCAACAGCACCACCATTAGGATTGAATCCTTCATCGGGGAAGTTGAAAGCATTCTGTATGGCACATGAAGCAACTGCAAAGGCTTCATTATGTTCCAAGATGTCAATATCAGAGATATCAAGTGAATTACGCTCTAACAGTGATTCAATAGCAGGAATAGGTGCTGACATGACTCTGTGAGGTTCCACTCCTGAAGTTGTAAAATCGACTATTCTAGCTAGTATTGGCCAGCCGTTATTTGTAGCGACCTCTAGTGATGCAATTAGTATTGCAGAAGCACCATCAGAAACCTGACTTGCATTACCAGCAGTGACTTGCCCATCCTGCTTGAATACGGTCCTCAATTCTGCTAAACCTTCTGCTGTAGTATTGGGTCTTATTCCTTCATCTCGGTCTAATTCATCCATCGAGATGCATTCTTCTGAGAACCAACCTTCATTCCATGCTTTGTTGGCAAGAGTATGAGATCGCAAAGCATATTCATCAGAAACTGCTCTTGTGATTCCAGCCTCATTGGCTATGTTTTCACCAGTTATGCCCATCATCGAACCGTCATATGCGTCCTTCAGGCCATCGTGACTGAGTACTGAATCAAGGTCTGCATATGAGATTTCAACACCCCTTCTAGCACTTCGAATGAAGTGTGGCGCGTTGCTCATAGATTCCATTCCACCTGCAATTATCACATTGGCCCTACCCGCCATAATTTCAGTTGCCCCTATCATGGCTGCTTTCAGGCTGGATCCACAAACCTTGTTGATTGTGGTACAGGGAGTGGAATATGGTAAACCAGACGATAATGCGACTTGACGAGCAGGGGCCTGTCCTACTCCTGCTTGGAGTACATTACCCATGTATAATTGGTCAATTATGCCACTTGAGGGGTCAATCCCAATTCTCTCTAAAAGTCCCTTCACTGCCAATGTACCCAAGTCAGTTGCTGAGTATGAGGAGAGAGCACCGCGGAATTTGCCAAAGGGTGTTCTGGCATAAGCGCAGATGACGGCGTCGGACACAAGTAAGGCGAGAGGGGTTGTACCCTTGAATGGTGCGATGAATGCACCGCCGCTATCGCTTAATTTTCGTATGAATAGCCATAAAATTCAGCATTGATTAGTGTTGGCCTTGACTGCGGTTTAATCAAGATAGTTCGAACAGCCCACAAATCCTTGAAGATTCGATATTTACTTGTTTCATCGAGATAATCAACTCCACTTGATCCACCAGTGCCTATGCGACGCCCCATGATGCGTTCGACCATACGAGCATGAGAATGCCGCCATTTAACAATGGATTCCTCAAGCTCTACAATTGCATCGATTAGTTTGCGTGGCCAAGCTAAGAGAGGTAATTCACGATATGATTCGATGAATAGCAGTCCAGCACGAGCACGGTTTGGTATTCCATCTGGTTTTAGAAACTCTATAGCCGCCTGATGTGTAGATGCAAAGCGTGCTGCTACCTTATCTGGGTCTCCACCTCCGCCGTATCCTATCATTTTCGATGCTGCATTTTCACAAATTGCTTGGTGGGCACTTAGGTGAGCGTTCACATATCCTTCAACAGCCATTTCATCTCCTTCACTTCCATATGATGAGCCCATAATTGGTGTGCGCACTAACCATCCCATTAGTGCATCAAAGAGAGATGGTTTAGCCTGTGCCTCTTCGAGTTTAGCCAGTATGGATGCATCCCAATCTGAATTTGGCGCTAATTTTCGGAAAGTTTCGATGGGATCCATACCCCAAAGGCGGTCTTCATTTTTCAATCCAAGCAGAATTTCAAATTCACGAGTCTGAAATGATTCGAATCCGGATGCAGTGCCTAATCCGTCGCGAAATGCGAGAAAACCTTGAGGTGTCAACGTCTCAAGAACATTCCATTGACTTTCCATTAAACGAAAGATTTCCGATGTTCTTCCTAAATGATTTACCGCATGAGGTATATCTTCTTCAGGAACCGTTTCTTTACACAGAATATCTCTCAGAGCACAGAGTTCCTTGATGACTTGCTTGAACCAAAGCTCAAAGGTCTGATGGACGATAATGAAGTGCATTTCATCATTTGAAACATCTCTTTCTTCTCCTTGTAGATTCAAAAGTGTCTGCAATTGGAGATAATTTCCATATGTCCAATTTTGGTCTTGCGCGTTTTCACTCATGCTCTGCGGATGCTGCTTCACGCTTGAATCATTACCTAGGCCGCCGTTCCGAATTTTCTCACAATTATTCGTACTACTGCGTTCCATTTTCTGGCATTAGAATGCATAATAATGCATTTTTGGGTTTTTTTTGCTTGAATATATCTTATAGCGGAGAAACTCATTTTTTGATAAAACACTCTAAATCTTCTAATCGTAGCAGATAATTATGTCTGGGAGGTGCGGTGGACCAGTGAAAACCGGAAAGAAGCCGTCTGCTGACGAAGTATTTCGTCCAATGTCTAGACTACAGGTAGACTCTGACCTCGAGTTCTCTTTATTGGGAATCAATGACGCTGAGGAACTGTTCTCAGTTGTTGAATCTAATAGATTGTATCTCAGAGAGTGGTTACCATGGTTGGACCAAACCAATAGTGTTGAAGATGAGATTTCCTTTATTTCAATGAGTCTTGATGAGTATGAGAAGCGTGAGGGTGTAACCTATGCCATTCGTCTTGGCGGTCGGATAATCGGCACAATCGGTCTTAACTGGATAGACTGGGGTAACAGAGGCTGCGGAGTTGGATATTGGTTGTCTGAAAGTCATACTGGACAAGGCATCGTCACTCGTTGCTGCACACGTCTTATGGAACACTGTTTCGATAATCTAGGGTTACACCGATTCGTGCTGGAGGCGGCTGTGGATAATCATGAAAGTCGTGCCGTCGCAGATAGACTGGGGATGCGCCTTGAGGGGATTACCAAAGATAGAGAATGGTTGTACGATCACTATGTTGATGCAACCCTATACGCGATTACTGCTCCAGAGTGGCACACTCAAAATCAAGATTGAATTAATCCATGATTATCAATTGAGCAGTTACCAGGTGGTAAAGCGGCGAGGACATCATCTTGAGCCAGTCCAGTAGATTTAGCAATTCGATTAGCAATTGTTTCTTTCTTCTCCCGTCCTGGCGTAATCAGAGCCCATCTTTCACAGAGTTTTGACACACCTTCTGCAGTACCTGATACTGGAATTGGAATTCCATTGATAATTGAAAATCCGATTGCAATTTCCATCGAGATGTCTCGATACCAAGTCCGCTGTCCTCTAACTACAAATGAACCCCGGCCAAGAGATTCACCGCTCTCGGTTTGCTTTGAAACCTGACTAGGCCTAGCGTGGAAAGCGGTTGCTGCAGCCCCTCCACTGCCCCATGCACGTGACCAACAGATAGCCATTTGTGCTGCTTCTTCGATAATATTTGCAGGTAGATTCTGAGCATCATCAATGTCTCCAGCCAATTCTTGGGCTATTCGAAGACTTGTTACTCCCTCTGGTACAAATCCTATTGGATTTTCATCAGTAATTAGTCCATCACGCAGTCTCAAAGAGCATGATGGGGCTCCGTGTAAATCTGCATGAATGTATAAATCGGTAGATTTCAGATATTTGCGCACAATGGTATCATTTCCTTTTGCATCTCTTCCACCTACGACTAGCCTGCCATCACTAAGAATTCCCCAACGATGCTTCTCAAACCAGAACCTCTTGCTTCTCTTTGCAATTCTAACTTTTCCTGCAGCAGCATCCTTCTTTCTACGAGCTTCTTCTTTTGCTGCAGCATTTTCAGTTCGCTCCAAAGCGGTACGTGCCCCTTTCGCCTTATCCTTCAGAGTGCGAGCCTGCTCAAAGTACTGCTGCGCGTTTTGGTGAACTGATTTTTCAATGTGTAAAGTAACACTAGCACCGGGTTCATTGTCTTCATCAGGTAATCTTGCTAGAATGGTTCTTTTTGCAGGATCAACACGATCAATCCAGATTATATCGCTGGTTTTAGTCTCTAGAGCCTGCCAACTATCTGATTCAATGAATGAGTTAACCTGACTTAGGAGTTCATCTACATGTGTCCAATTGTCTTGAATGGACTTGGCTAGCTCTTGAGTAAGAACCGCTTGTGATTCAAAGCGCGTGATAGCAGATTTCTGTTGTTCTGCTCTTCGGTTGAGTTTGGCTCGCTGTTCTTCTTCATCTTCACCAGCCGCGACTAATTTTTCTTCTTCACGTCTGATGTAAGCAATAGCATCATGAGCCCCAAATATTGCATCATATGCTCCTGAAAGACTTTCAATCTCAACCATTAGTTCAGTATTCATGAAAGGAAGTGCAATTGGAGAAAACTCTTCAATTTCAACACTTGCTGAATCACGAGCCATTGGGTTGTCTGCAGCTTCTTTCCAGGCATCTAGAGATTTTATGTTGGTAAACCAGAGATAAGAACAATCTCCATTTGCTAATTCTGTGAGTAGTTTTTTCATTGAACCCCCCAAATCTTTACGCTGTTCTTCATCCAGACTGTTTGCAGGTTCGTCCAACTCGATTCCAGCAGAAGTCGCGATTGCATTTCCATAGATTCGTCCAAGATTAACTCTAGCCGCCAGAGTACGAATCAAGCTATGATCTGAAGAATCAAGAAGTTCATCTAGTTCATCTAGATTCAAGTTTCTTGGGTCAACAGTGGCTGGAGGTGGAGTATAATTTTCTCCACTTTTCAGAGACCTGCTAGCATATTTAGCATGAGTTAGTGGTTGAATTATGACATCTTTATCATCAAGAAGAAGAACATTACCATCACGGAATAATTCGATGATTAATTTCAATCGCCCTCTTCCATGCTCAAAGGTGAGGGATATTACCCTATCAAATCCTAATTGATTGACTTCAATCAGACGAGAATTAGAAAGATGCTTACGGAGTTTCATTGCAAATGGTGAAGGATTTGTTGGCATTGGTCTATCCCGTTGAGATAGATAGATTCTTTTTCCACAAACAATAACCAAATCTGTAGACGGTTTTCCCTTCTGATTCAGTCGTAAAACAACCTGCTCGTAATGTGGTTGGTAGGCTTTTCTTGCACGTACCCCGATCATCTCTCGTAATTCGTCTACGATGCGCGCGACATCGAAGGAGGAGGACTGGGCTCGCATGTCTCTCGTATAGGAGGGCAAGCGTGCCCTTCATCAGACAATCGCTTGATAGGTGACGGCAGATGCCAGATGAACATGACAGACATGGGGGGCTTACGAATGGATGATGCACCCCCATTCGTACATAATCCAGAGACTATGGGTGAAGCCGATGTTGGTCTACGGTGCTTTTGGTATCGTCCAATGTTCGAAAGACAAACAAATGAATTGAATGCCAATCCAAATTGGGGAATTCATTGTAATGCAGATATGCTTGCAGAGCAGGCAGCCATGATTGCCAACACAATGAATTCTAATGGCATGGATGATGTTGAAATGTTGGCTTTAGATTTAGCATTTATTTTCGGATTTGACCATGAGTATTTCCATCATCGAGTTGATTCAGGAGTTACAGCACATTTGTTGAGATGTCATTCTCAAGATGGTCAAACCCCGTCTTTCTTCGGTGATTACGATGAATTCCACGATTCAATTTCTACTCGTCGTGAAAGTCCTGAATGGTGGTTACTCTCCGAAGAAACTCTTGCAAATGCACATATTGTCATGGATCCAACTCGTCTTGGAGGACTAAGAGATGCTTTCATTGAATATGATTTACTTCCTGAACCAGGAGATCGGAATCGAGGCCCATATGCGCTTTGGCGACATGTAGCTGCTGATCCTTGGATTTTCCAATGCCTTTCACATCATACGTGGTTGCAAATATTGACTGGCGAGTTAGACCCTCTAGGAGTGATTCCTTCTATTGATGCAATAACACACGAAGGAGGTCTAGATGCTGCATTTGATGCATTAGTTGATACAATTGTTGAGGCTTGTGAGAAAAATCCAGTAGATGAGGATTCAATCCCAGATCGCGTCTTTGCTAGAGATGGCTCAGAACACTTGTTTGCTATGGGTGGTTTTGGCGATGGAATGTTACGCAGACTAAAGGTGCCAATCCATTTTCATGGTGGTGAAGGGAAAAGGATGGGTCAGAGGTATGGATCAGAGAATCCAGATTGGCCATATGCAATTATCGAGAATCTCTATGATAGGCTTGGTAGGTTTGATGATGACCCATTCTCACCGTTGGCCTGAGAAATTCTCATTACACGGATTTCTGGTAGTTTTCTATTAGAGGAATTGCGGCAGCCTCATGAGCAAATTGGTTGCTTTCAATCTCAATAAGGCTGCAATTAGGTATTTTCTCGCTCAAGATACCTGCATCATCGTGGTCATGCAATGTGTCAGAAGAGGCTCTTAAAACTCCCACTGGTGTTTTGACATCAGCGAAATCTAGAGACATTTTGTAATGTCTGAATACTAGTGAGCAGAGGCGTAGTCGTTTGGTATCAGCAGCCAATAATGTACGTCTATATCTAATTCTTTGACCTTCTTCTTTCAGCCTTCTATCAAGATACCAGATGATGAATTTGACAAGGCCTGAGTAAAATATAGTTGGAGCCGGAATTAATGGTCTAGCCCAGATGGGTGGTTTGAATGCTAAATTTGGTGAGATAACAACTAGGCTGTTAAATTCTGTTTCTCCCGATTGAAGACATTCCATCATTAGAGTTGCACCAAGGGATGAACCCATCACATCACATTCTTCTGCATTAACTCCCAATTTCTTCAATACAAGTGGGATATCCGCCGCCATTCTTGGAATTTGGAATGTCTTTTTTGATATATCACCCTCAATCCTACAACTTCTCTTTTCCCTAGTTTCAATGTAGATCAAGGGTCTATGTTTCACCCATTCGGAAAGAATTGGAAACCAACCCTCGGGAATTGAGTTCCATCCTGGAATCATCACTAAATTTCTGGCCGATTGTGACTTTTCATTATCGGGCTTCCATTGTAATACTCGTAGATGAACTCCAGACTCAGTTTCTACATGCAATTCCTTGCATGTTGCCTCCTCAAATTTTGGAGCCCCACTCCAATCTTTGATTGTAGACATGAGTATGCCAGCGAGTCGCCTCAATTAGAGCCGCGCTTCAAAGCATCTAGTTTCTTCTGCGCTTCAATCATCGCAATCTCATGCTCGATTTCGTCAAGTTCATCTTCTTGTCTTGATTCACGTGCATTTGGTGCGAAGAGTTCTGGATTCTCTGTATTTGTAGCTTCGAAGTAGTCTTTCGATTCTGCTCCCATTATCATTGCAACAAAGTTAGAAGGGATTTGACGAATGATGACATTCCAATTGCGAACTTTCGCATTGTATGCTTCTCTACGATCAGCTATCCTCTCATTCTGTTCGTCAATTTCTTCCTGAACATTAGCATAAAGTGGGCTTGCTGTCAAATCAGGGTGGTCTTCTGCTACCAAGGAAATCCTTGGAAGAATACTTGCCATCATTCCTTCAGCAGCATTAACCCCTGCGACATTTCCATTTTGTGATGCTGTTGCTGCTGCCATTCGTGCCTTAGCAAATTGCTCAAACAGGTCTTTTTCAACACCTTTGGCAAAGTCTTCAGCCGCGCGAGCCATGTTTCCTAAGGAATCATATCTTTCTTGTAGAACAACGTCAATATTTGACCATGCATTCTCAACTTCTTGCTCCATTACAATTAGACGATTGTAGGTGGCGAAAAACCACAAACCAATCAGAACAATAGAAACTATGACACCTATCAGTATCGGGTCCATGAAATTGCGTATAACCGGGGGGTATTGAACCTTGACCCGGCACATATTTCTTTCAAATTGCACTCCAAAGGCCATTATCAGAAGAAACATTCCCTGATTTTTCTAGTGCGGTCAAATGTGAAATAGTCTGGTCTAAGGCTAGAGCAGGATGTGCATCGGGTGTGTCTTCATAGGTCTTATTAGCAATTGAATTAACATCGCTGAATCCACTTTTCACAGCATCAAGAACCCTTGAGTGACGTACCGTTCTGTGTTTGATATATCTTGTCAGAAGTTTGTCAGGATTGGCTACCAAAGGTCCATGTGCGGGGAATAGCAAGGTGGGGGATAGTCTGCGAATTCTTTCAAGTCCAGTAAGATATTCATTCATGTCTCCATCTGAAGAAGGAACTAGTATGGTCCCAAACATAACCGCGTTGTCTCCACTGATAATTCCCGCATCACCTACCAAGCAGATATGTCCCGGGCAGTGGCCAGGTGTCTCAATTACATCCCAGATTATTCCATCTAGATTTATTGTGTCACCTTCTTCAATTACCTTGTTTGAATCGTAATTTGGAATAATCCCTAGCGTTTCTTGACTAGCCCAAATTGGAGCCTGATAAAATTGAGAGATTGCTGAAAGGTTTCCTATATGATCCGGATGTTTATGTGTGAACACAGTAGCAATAATTTCACTTCCAGAATCATGAATTTCTGATACTTTATTTTCTAGAATTTTGAGAGATTCAGATGATCTAGCGGCAGGATCTACTAGAATCCTAGGGCCTCCGGAGATACCGAGAACGTAGCAATTAGTATGTGTTGAGGGGGGTAGGGTAGTTGTTGGAAGTGGAACACACTCAACACCTGGTGCAAATTCGATTATGTGATATCCACTAGGTGGATTGATTCCCAGTGACTCGAATCCTAAATCTACAATATCTCTAATCAGAGTTACTTGAGGTGGAGCTAATCTGACTTTGTTTGCCAACCATGAATTGAGTAATTCAATTGGCTTCCACCATCTAAATTCGTCAAATTCAGAAAGACCAGTTGGGAATGTTGGTTCCACTTCCGAGGTGCCTAAACTGACATGATAGAAAATATTTGAAAATCTAATTGGAGCAAGAGGAGGTGTGGTGCGCTGTGACACTATATTCGCTTCAAATCCACTAACAGATAGTTCTCCCGAGGCAACAAGTTTGGTCCATTCTGACTTATCTGAATTTACTAGGTTTTGAAGATTCTCTCCAACATTAAAAAATCCGCCATTCCCATCTGGAGCAATACCTACTTCCTCAACCATTTCTCTTAGTATTGCAATCATTGAAAAGCGGTCTTCTCTTTCTATGAACCAGTCTGGATTTTCCTCTCCAGCCGCTCTATCTATCCTACTAATTCCACCACCTGGGAAGGCCCAGAAATCTGGAAATGCTGGAACCTCTGAAACTCGATGACACAGTAGTATTTCGAGGCCCTCACCATCTCCTCTGCTCAGAACTGCAGCCGCCGATGGCCTCGGCTCAGCAACACTTCCTGTATGGAGAATAACCCCCTCGGGCAACTCAGTCACAAACTCACGAGGGGGTTGTGGGCTTCAATACAGCCCTCGCGTCAAACTCAAGACCCTCCTGTCCGAGCGCCATTCATGTTTGAGACCGTTACTCTAGGTCACACCAATGTTGCAACAGGGCAGATGGAGCATGAAATTGAGATGCCAAGATTTGGTCTGGGAGTCTGGCAGATGTCAGAAGGTGGAGAGTGTAGAAAAGCAGTACTTCATGCAATCCAGTCCGGTTATCGATTGATAGACACAGCCCGTGCATATTCCAATGAAAATGAGACAGGTGAGGCGATTAGAGAAAGTGGAATTCCACGAGATGAAATCTTCGTGGTTACTAAATTACGCCGAACTCATGCAGTAAGTTTTGAGTCTGCGTTGGAACATTGTCGTAGCAGCCTCGATATGCTAGGCCTCGACAGTCTTGATTTGTATCTTGTCCATGCTCCTCCCGAAGATATCGAAGCGAGAGCCAGTGTTTGGAAGGGTATGGAAGAGTGTCTCGCACGAGGTTGGACTCGAGCAATAGGTGTGAGTAACTATGGTGCACATCACCTCGATGATATGCGAGCCTACGCTACAATCCTCCCATCTGTGAATCAGGTTGAATTACATCCGTGGAATCAACGACCTGCCCTTAGAGCGGCTACTGAAGGAATTGGAGCGAAGGTCATGGCTTATTCACCTCTTGCGCGCGGTCATAAATTGGATTGTGGTAGTCTCTCCCAAATATCAGATTCCATTGGTTGCACACCTGCTCAAGCAGCAATAAAATGGGTATACGATACAGGATCAATTACTATTCCTAAATCGAGTAATTCGGTTCGGATTGATGAGAATTTGGCTAGCCTTTCAATTGATCTTAGTGGAACTGAGAAATCCTTTGCAAGAATGGACGAGGTCTATGTTTCTGGATGGAATCCAACTGCAGAACCCTGAGGTTAGAAAATGAGAGATCCTGAGACTATTGAAGAGGAATTAGCTCTCTTTGCAGAGGCTATCGAGGCGGGGATAGATCCGTTTCCTGAACCTAAGAAACCTACACCTTGGGCGAAATATGCAACGGCTTGGTTCATGATTATCCTGATGATTTCCTTCGCATCAAAAATTCTCAGCCGCGCGCTGCCATGATTATTGGTAGTCCCTCCCGGATTTGAACCAGGGTCATGGCATCCAGAGTGCCATATGATGGACCGCTACACTAAGGGACTAGCGACTCACCGAGTAGGGTTCTCTATTTCAACAAAACCGCTTAACTAGTCCTTTGGTTCAAAGGCCTTAAACACGGAATGAATTGTTTATTTCCTCTAATACATCCTTACTAGGTCGCATTTCATTTTCTGCTAAATCGACGAGTGGCTTTTGAGTCAAATCAAGAGCCTCATCTGCGGTTTTCATTTCTGAATTGTAATGTAACAGACCAGTCACGTGTCTGTTTTCCTTCTCCGCTTCGTGAATTGCTGCAAGAGCTGCAACTGCATCACTTGGGTCGTGGTCATCTCCAATTGTTTCAAGTCGTAGTGTAGAGCCATCGAAGAGTTTGATATCCTTGAACTCACCTTCTGGAATTTCTACTTCTTCAACAGGAGTGAAGTGAGGAATGTAATCTACTGAATGTAGTTCATCATCATTGGCTTTGACATAGTTGTATGATCTGTAAGATTCATCATTATTGGCGAATGTAACACATGGAGAAATTACATCTATTACAGCCATTCCTTTGTGTGAAAGTGCGGCTCTCATCAGTGCAGTGAGTTGTTTCTTACTTCCAGAGAAGGACCGTGCCACAAATCCACATCCAAGATTGATGGCCATCTTACAGAGGTCAATTGGTGGATTTTCATTAGTGATTCCTTTCTTTTTCTTAGATCCTTTTTCGACTGTTGCTGAGTACTGACCCTTGGTTAGTCCGTAAACACCATTGTTTTCGACAATGTAGACCATATTCAGATTTCTTCTAATTGCGTGAACAAATTGTCCTATTCCAATTGAAGCGGTATCGCCGTCACCCGATACTCCAATGAATGTGAGGTCCTTGTTGACCATATTTGCTCCAGTAGTTACTGAAGGCATTCTTCCATGAACTGTATTGAAGCCATGAGACTTGCCAAGGAAATATGCAGGAGTTTTGGATGAGCAACCGATTCCACTCATCTTGGCAATAGTTTCGGGAGCAATTCCATTTTCCCAAGCCGCCTGAATGATGATGTTTGAGATCTGGTCATGTCCACAACCAGGGCAGAGAGAAGACTTCCCTCCTGTATAATCGCCCTTAGGCAAGTCAATGACATTGAGTTGTATAGGTCTGAGACTCATGCCTTCACCTCTTGTGTTACTCCAAGTGTTTCTAGTATCATGTCAACATACACTTGTGCTCGAGGAGGCATTCCATCACTAAATGCTACACAATACATTTTGTTGAGTAGATCAGTAGGCATTTCTTTTCGTAGAATACCGTATAGTTGACCATCTCTATTTACTTCAAGAACAACAATTTGTTCATGTTCCTCTACAAATTTTTCAACTTCTGAATGATATGGTAAGGCACGAACTCTACAGGTACTAACCTTGATTCCAGTAGCCTCAAGGATGTCATCAATCTCTTTGATAGAGTTCTCAACTGAACCGTAGTAGACAATTCCAATTTGTCTTTCTTCCTCATTACGAATAATAGGTGCTGGAAGAAGATCTCGAGCCCCATCGATTTTTCGCTTTAGTCGAGAGACTGTTGCATGGTAGACTGCAGGGTCCTCTGAATAGACACCATCTTCATCATGACCAGTGCCTCGGTAAAGAATAGGTTCAAGTCCGCTTCCAGGTAGTGTTCTGTATGGTATTCCATCACCATCAACATCTCGGTAGCGTCCGAAGTTTTCTATAGCATCCAGTTCCTTCTGAGTGCGCAATACCTTTCCTCTGTCAAGTGGGAGTTCAGGGTACTCAAATCCTGCCGTAACCCACTGGTTCATCCCTAGATCTAAATCACTGAATCCAAAGACGAGAGTCTGAAATCTCTCAGCGTAATCAAAAGCCTTCCATCCATATTCAAAGCATTCGTCGACGGTTCCAGGAATCAAGACGATATGTTGCGTGTCACCATGACTTGCCTCGTAAAGCAAGGTCAAGTCTGCTTGTTGAGTACGAGTGGGTAGTCCTGTTGAAGGACCAACCCGATTGACATCCCAAATTACTCCAGGTACTTCTGCAAAGTATGCAAGTCCAATGAATTCAGACATTAGAGAAATTCCAGGTCCACTAGTACAGGTCATACCTCGACCACCAGCCCATCCTGCTCCAATCACCATTCCAGCAGCGGCTAATTCATCCTCAGCCTGAATGACTGCACAGGTAGCCCCTCCGTCATCTCCAGTTCGTATTTTCGGAATCCAACCGATTATAGATTCAGCAAGTGATGAAGATGGAGTAATTGGATACCAAGAAAGCATGTTAACTCCACCAAATATACATCCTAGCGCAGTAGCCTCATTACCATCGATTAGGTATGTGTTTGGATTCTTTTCTCGAGCCTCAACTACATGTGCAATATTGCAGTCCCAATTCTCTCTAGCAAATGTTCGACCTTCCCCAATGGCCTGCATATTGAGTTCAATCGCCTTTTCTTTGCCCTTGAATTGCTGGGTTACCGCTGAATGAATTGCCTCAGAATCAATACCAAGAATTTCGGCTAAACCCCCTACGTAGTACATATTTGCCATCAATCGAGCCAGTTTAGGATTTATCGAACGAGCCATTTTTGTCATTGGCATGCCAAGAACAGTACAATCATCACGTTCAATTGGAAGTTTGACATCTTGATTGTAGATAATTATAGTCCCCGATTCGGCCTTTTCTACATCTGCCATCCATGTGTCTTTATTCATCACAATCTGAATGTGAGTATTGTCGCCTGGGGCCTGATAACCCGCATCACTAGCGCGGATAATGAACCATGTTGGAAGGCCCGAAATATTGCTTGGAAAGAGGTTTTTTCCACTTACGGAAACTCCCATTTCAAACATTGAGTTTAGCAGAATTAAGTTCGCCGATTGAGAACCGGTTCCATTTGCAGTTGCGATATTGACTGTGAAATCATTGACAATCTGAGCCATCTTTTTCGGTGTCTCCAGGGGGTCTCAATGCACAGGCGGGGTACTTATGCAATCTGCTGCGAGTGAATTATGGTCTTAGCCGTTCCCGTCTGATAATTCCTCATCGAGTGAGGATTTGCTATCCGTTGCGGTTTTCAAGGGGTGCGTGTTCGCGAACCTCATGCCTCCACTGCCGAGCGACTTGCAAGCTGCTCTTGATATGGCCAAGAAACTAGTTGATTCAGGCGATTCAGAAAAGGCCCTTGGAGTACTTCGAGACACGGCTTGGGACGCTACAAAAACTAATTCACATAAGGCTAGAGTTCTATCTGCGGCAGCCAATGCATATATTTCTAGAGGTGAGAGCGATCCAGCCAACCGAAAGAAGCATTGGCAGGCTGCACACAAGAATTATCAAAAAGCATTGAAAATGGACTCAGGAAGTAAAGATATTCGAAGAGATATGAATCGACTAGCCTCCATGATGGATGAGGAAGCAATTTCTCTTGGTAAGGGTTTTCAGATACTGGATGATGGTAGCCCTACTCCACTTGGTGTAATTGCAATTGTTGGGTTTATTCTTGTCTTCCTAGTTGCTTTCAAATTTACTGGCGATGCTATTGAAAATGAACCTGCATCTGAATCAATATTCGTGACAATGGAGGTCTCATATATTCATCCGGATAATCCAGACAGTCGGGTTGAGGAATCTATTGTGATTGAGTTGTATCCTGATGATGCTCCAAAACATGTTGAGAGCTTCCTCTCTCATGTAGATAATTTCCGTTATGACTCAACTGCATTCCATAGAGTAATTGATGGCTTTATGATTCAAGGAGGAGATATCGAACATCTTAATGGAGGTGGTGGTTATTCTGGACAATGGTTTGGTTATTGTAATGGTAATACTGCAAATGGAGCTGGCGAGCCATATACTTCAACTTCTTGTGATTTGAAAGGTTGGACTATCCCTGGTGAGCATGAAAATGGTCTCAAGCATGGACCTGGTGCTCTTGCAGCAGCCCACGCCGGTCTAAACACAGATGGTAGCCAGTTCTACATTGTGCCTTCAGACTCCACGCCTAGCCATTTAGATTGGGAAGATGGAAAGGATTGTAGCACATCTTCGTGCCACACTGTCTTCGGAAAGGTAGTTTCTGGACAAGATGTAGTCGATGCTATCAGCGAAGTAGAAACTGGTCCTGGTGACGGACCAGTAGATGATGTTCGTTTGATTAGTGTCACTCGTAATTGATTGTGACTGAGATAGCGCACTTTCTCTTGTTCCTCTTGTGGACTAAGGTTCATGGAGGGAGCCCTCGCCGGTCATTCCACGGGTGCTGTTATGAGCGAGGGCGCAGGCTTCGATTCAATTGCTAATTTTGAGAAGCAAGATGGCTCTTTATCGAAGTATCATGCTCTTTCTGTTTTAGAAAAAGAAGGCATCTGCAAACTTGATGAATTACCATTCACAATTCGATTATTGCTTGAAGCCGCTCTGCGCAAGTGTGACGGTTTTTTAGTAACCAAGGATGATGTGAAGCGGATCGCTTCTTGGTCACCTAACATGACTCCTGAAGAGATTCCATTCGCTCCTAGTAGAGTGATTCTTCAGGATTTTACAGGAGTTCCTGCAGTTGTTGATATCGCTGCTCTGCGCGATGCAATGGTCGAATTAGGTGGAGATCCGGAGAGGGTCAACCCCCAAGTCCCTGTTGATCTTGTAATCGATCATTCCGTTCAAGTCGATGTTTCTGGTCTATTTCCAGACGCACGCGAGCGCAATTTAGAGATCGAGTATCAGCGCAATATGGAGCGCTATCAATTCCTCAAGTGGGGTCAGCAGAGTTTAGACAATTTCCGCGCTGTCCCTCCTGGTCGTGGTATTGTACATCAGGTGAATCTTGAATGGATTGCAAGTGTCGCGCGCGAGGAGGATGGAGTATGGCTGCCGGATACGCTAGTTGGTACCGATAGCCACACGACGATGATCAACGGACTCGGTGTTCTCGGCTGGGGCGTTGGTGGAATCGAGGCTGAGGCCGTGATGCTTGGTCAGCCGATTTACATGCTGCTACCAGAAGTCTGCGGATTCGAGCTGACCGGCTCTTTGCGTCCAGGTGTTACTGCAACCGACATGACCCTGCGAATCGTAGAGATGCTTCGCGAGCACGGAGTCGTCGGGAAATTCGTTGAATTCCACGGTTCAGGACTTGCTAATTTGAGTCTCCCAGACCGCG
>NTJR01000016.1 GCA_002457595.1 Marine Group II euryarchaeote MED-G36 | reverse complement strand
TACGGGCTGTTGAATTGGATCAGTAGTGAATTAATTGATAGAGATGGTGACGGATGCAGGGATGCTGACGAGGATTTTGATGATGATAATGATGGCCGTCTTGATGTGGACGATGACTTACCTTACAATAAATTAGAATGGTTAGACACAGATGGAGACGGAATAGGAAATAATGAAGATACAGATGATGATGGAGATGGTATCTTAGATGTTGAGGAGATTGAACTCCAGCTTGACCCATTATTGTCGGATTCGGATGGCGATAATTACAATGATAGTGTAGATGAATTCCCACTAGATTCAGATGAATGGAAAGATACCGATGGGGATGGGGTTGGAGATAATTCTGATGATTTCCCAACAATTAAGTTGTATCAGTCATATGGTGAAGTGGTAATTCACTTAATGATTGTAATAGTTATTTTCGCTGTTATTGCATTTAGCGTAAAGATGGGCTTTGGTGGAAGAAAAGAGATATTTGAGGCTGATGACAATACCCATGAAGTATTAGAAATCGGCGGAGTTTCAGTTCCTGTATCTGACGATGATACTGATTTCATAGACCAGTCATTCGATTCAGCTGAACGAGAAATTAAGGATGATTTAGAAGAATCATCCATTGCTGATATACATCCTGCCGAAAAATCTGTTACGGAATCTGAGGATGATACTCCTACATCATCGTTGGATGAAGAAAGGGTTGACATTGATCTTGGAGCATTAATCGAATCTTCACCTCCACCTGTGCCGAAAATAGAAGTTCCCGCGGATGCTCAGATTAATGAGCATGGCCAGAAAGTCTGGCGAGATAAAGATGGCAATGTTTGGGTTCAGAATCCAGATGGCAGTATCCTAAAACATAATGTTCTAACTGGTGGATGGGATTCTTATTCTCAGTGATTTTGATTTCAATAAACCGAAAAGAACGGGTATCAAAGCCCCCTCCGCGTAATGGGGAACATGGTCAAGCCGACATTTGCATTTCTTTTATTGAAAGAGCACCCATACGGCCGCGAGATGCTGCGCCAGATACTCTCAGAGGGCTTTATTCCAACCATTGTCATTACCGAAGATTCAGCTATTGGAGACGAGGAGAGAGAGAAGTTCCTCAAGCGTATCGAAGGAAATGACATAGCACCCACAATTGAGGCTCAATTGTCCGAATTGTCGAGTAAAGGTATCAATGTCCATCACATCGAAGTCCCTATTCATAATAGTGAGGAAGTTATGCCACACATTCGTGAGTTGCCACTCGATTTAATCGTCTTTGGAGGAACTAGAATAATTCGAGGAGAAATTCTTGATCACCCCTCTGATGGAGTAGTCAATTCTCATCCGGGACTTCTTCCTGATTGTCGTGGCTCTGCCTCGCCTGCATGGAGTGTTTACCACGACATACCAATTGGCTCATCTACTCACTTTTGTGATAATGGCATCGACACTGGTGAACTTCTACTTCGTAGAGAAGTACCCGTCAAGCGTGGAATGAATTACGAAGATTTGTGCTATGAAACCCTTGTTCTGGCTGGAGTTTTGATGAAGGAAGCACTGATGGCATACGAAGAGGGGCGTTGGGATGATATGCGACACCCGCAGGGCCATAGTGAGAACCCCACTTTCCGTAACGCGTCGGATGAGGTTCTAGAAGTCGTGTACGAAAAATTAGCTAAACAGACATATGCACACTATGTCAACTGAGGTGAAATAATGAGTAATTTATTGAATGAAGAATTTCCTTACGCAGATGGAATATTGGCTGGACGCACGGCTCTAGTTTGTGGAGCAAGCAAAGGAATCGGAAGAGCCTGTGCGATGATGCTTGCCCGTGCAGGAGCAAGAGTAATTGCCTGTGCGAGATCTGCAGATGAATTGGATGAATTAATCTCTCAAATGCATGGTAATGGCCATGAATCTCTAGTATTGGACCTTGAAAATCTTGAGGCGGTACGTGAATCGATTCTAGGCCTAGGTATGGTTGAGATTGTCATCAATAATGCAGGAGGTCCACCCGGAGGCCCTCTTCTTCAGAACACACTCAATGAATTTGAGGGGCCTTTCTCTCGTCACCTTCACGCGTCTCACACAATCGCTCAAATTCTAGCTCCAAGAATGGAAGCCGTTGGATATGGCAGATTTGTCAATATTATCTCTACTTCAGTTCGCGAACCTATCGATAATATTGGCCTATCTAATACACTCAGAGGAGCTATGGCATCATGGGCAAAATCATTGTCTCGTGAATTAGCTCCATGCATCACAATCAACAATATCATGCCGGGATTCACCGACACCGACAGACTAGAGTCACTAGCGGGTTCAATTTCTGAGAAAACTGGCAAGTCAGTGGAAGATGTTCGTAATTCATGGATGGACTCCGTTCCTATTCAGCGACTAATTGACCCATTGGAAACTGCAGTGGCCGTTACCTTCCTTTGTTTACCATCTTCAAGTTCTATTCGAGGCACTAGCCTTGCAGTTGATGGCGGAAGAATGAGATCAATCTGATAGGTGATACCTTGGAATTTGATGTATTCTTCTCAATCTCTCAGACTCCAGATACAACTGGATACAAACCTACTGAGAATGAGATGTTTGCTAATTTCTTCGACCAAGTTGAGAAAGCGGATGAATTAGGATTTGGTATAGGTTGGGTAGCTCAGGCACATCTTTCAACTGAAGTACAGAAACGCAACTCTAAGCCAGTAGTACCACACTATCCGGGTGAAGTTGGACTTTGTACTGATTTTGTACAGATTGCCCAGAAGATGTTCACACGAAGTAAAAGAATGGAAGTTGGTAGTGCCGTGATGTGTCTATTGGCAAATGGGGGGCCAATTGCTCATGCAGAACGCATTGGTGCTTTTCTCGCAATGCATGGCATGGATTCTGCTGAAAAGCGCAAATTACACATTGGATTTTCATCAGGTCGCTTCGAATTTATGGCTCGACCATACGGAATAGTTCCTAGAGACATCGTAGAGGAAGTTGCTTGGCCTGCTTTACGCGGTCAAATTTTTGCTGAAGCATCCGAAATTTTCCTTCGCCTCTTGAATGGTGAAGTGATCTCAACAGATATGATTCAAAAAACGGTACTAACTCGTGATAACTTTCGCAGTGATGAAGACTGGACGGCAGTACAAGAGGCCGCTATCAAATTACACAACCTAGAAAACCCACCTGAATCAATTAAGATTTCACCACGTTATGAGTTTGAGGAAATTAAAACCATACCTCAAGAATGGAGAAGAGAACTTCTCAATCTGATTGTGGGTTCTCACGATCCAAGGTTGCAAATAGAAGTAAACAAATGGGCTCCAGTACAGGTCTTTAATCTCTCAATTACACCACCACACCTCATTAACCAAACTCACGAACGTATGACTGAACACTACCATCCAAATGGAGGGACTTGGAATCGTAATATGATGCCACGCACGGTTATGGTATTCGTCAATGACGAAGAGGGTCTAACTCCTGAACAGCGCAGTGCTGCTGCTCAAGATGAAGCACGAGCTGCGTTGACAACTTACTGGAATGCATTAGAGGGGACCATTGATCCTGCTAAAGTTGAGAAAGCAACTGACAATGCTGTGATTGGAAATGTTGAGGAAGTAAGGTCCCAGATTATTGATAGATTCCACCCCGAAGACCGACTAATGTGTTGGTTTGATTTCTTCAATCATGACTCTGATAGGGTAATGAGGAACATGGAGGCATTCATGACTAAGGTGTCTCCGGCTGTTAACGGAGGGATAGTATGAGTGCACACAGAACGGAGCAACCCTCGAGTGTCGCACCTGGCCGGCCGGGCTCTGCAGTTTTTCCAACTAATCCACTAGGTGAGAAGCACGAGGGTATTGCAACTGGGCGTGATGTTGAATGGGAACCTCTTGTTGATTTTAGGCGAATGGATGTTAGTGAAAATACAATTCACGGTGCTATCGCTTGGGCTCATGGTACCGAAATCGTTCATTCATTTGGCGGAAATGTCCTTGTTTACGGACGTTCTATGATGAAGCCTCTGATGATGAAAACCTTCGCAAAGGCCCTAGGTGAGGAACTAGACTGGGAGCAAAGAGCAATTGCATGTTCTTCTCACAATGGAGATACAGAACACGTAGCTACTGCACAATCCATACTTTCGGAATCTGAATGGGGACTCATGCAGTGTCCTCTAGATGTCCCTCTGATTCAGTTCGGACGACAGGTTCGTCGCCCACGCCGCTGGTTCCATACCTGCTCAGGAGAACACGCGGCTATGCTCAAGGCTATGCGTAAAATGGGAATAAACAGAGCCGGATACACATTACCAAGCTCCCCTTGGTTCCCAAAATACCTCGATGTCCTAAGAGAATACATGGGCAAGCCAGACTGGGAACCACTTCGAGTTGCAAAGGATGGCTGTGGGCTCCCCACTGTATCGAATACCGTTGATGAGTTGGCAGTAATGTTTGCAGGTCTTGCAACACACCGAGATAAAGATTGGATTTGGGAAGCGATGAATAAATCCCCAGACTTAGTCGGTGGATTCAATCGCTTGGATTCAACCTGCCTGAAGGCTGGAGAAGGGAAACTGATTGCCAAAGAAGGAGCTGATGGATTGTTGGGGTTATCCATTGAGCATCCCGATTGGCCGAAAGGGTTGGGTATTGTAATCAAGATTGCACACGGTTGGAATTCTCAAGCAACTTGGTATGTTGCTAGGGCTGTTTTAGGGGTTCTAGGTGTTCAATTAAGGAATCCATACCCTCTTCATCGTCAGAAAGCATTCATCGTACCAGGAATTGTCCCAGACCAGTACTATAGTGCACTTGAGGAAGTTGTGACTTGGGATGAGTGGGATCCCGACCGAGACCGATTTACACTTGATTGGAAGGAATATTCAGCCGCCATGACCCGGAATGATCCATTCAGTAACGAAGGTGGATTGGAGGGTTGAAGTTGTCCTCTAATAATTTAATGAACTATATTGCAGGTGAGTTTGTTCGCCAATCCAGTGAGGATTGGATGGATGTTTTCGAGCCGGCTACTGGCAAACAATTTGCTAAAGTGCCACATTCAGGACCGCAGGATATTGACAAGGCCGTTGCAGCAGCACGTGCTGCTCAACCATCTTGGGGAGCTCTAACACACTCGGTAAGAGCCGACTGGCTCGACCGTATCGCTGATTCTCTGGAAGCAAAATATGAGGATATAGCAGCACTAGAAAGTAGAGACACTGGTAAGCCAATTGCCCTCGCTCGTGCTGTAGATGCTTACCGTTCTGTTGCTAATTTCCGCTTCTTCGCAGATCTCGTACGTGAACAGGGAGTTGAGATATTCGAGATGTCTGATGCGACCAATATTGTAGTCTCAAAACCGGTTGGAGTCGCTGCACTAATCACTCCTTGGAACTTACCACTCTACCTTCTTTCTTGGAAGGTCGCCCCCGCTATCGGAATGGGGAATACAGTAATCTGCAAACCTTCCGAACTGACGCCTATGACTGCTAATCTGTTGATGGAAACAATCCATGAGGTTGGCTTACCATCTGGTGTTGTAAACCTCGTTCATGGTGACGGAATTAGTGCTGGAGCGCCACTAACCAGTCACCCTGATGTAGACTTAGTGTCCTTCACAGGAGGTACTGCTACTGGAGCTAAAGTCGCTGCGGCTGCATCTCCTCAATTCAAGAAACTCAGCTTAGAACTGGGTGGGAAAAATGCTAGTATTGTCTTTGCCGACTGTGACCTTGAAAAAACTGTGGAGGGAGTGACTAGAGCAGCATTTCTCAATCAAGGTCAGGTGTGTTTGTGTGGTTCTAGAATTCTTATTGAAGACTCGATTTACGATGAATTTGTTGAACGTTTTGTCGATTCAGTCGAATCTATGAAAATAGGAGATCCGTCAGATGAGTCTACAAAACTTGGTGCTCTAATATCGGCAGAACATTTACAGAAAGTCGAGGAATATGTGTCGATTGCACGTGAAGAAGGTGGTGAAGTTCTGACGGGGGGAAGTCCCTGCTTGCCGAAGGAGTTTGAAAATGGAAATTGGATGGCACCGACTGTCATCGGAGGACTGCCTGTGGATTCACGATGTTCCACCGAGGAAATATTCGGGCCAGTCGTTACAATTCATCGATTTGAAAATGAGCAGGAAGCTGTTGATATTGCCAATAACACACGCTATGGATTAGCAGGCAGTGTTTGGACTAGTGATTTAGAGAAAGGAAGAAGAGTCGCTGAGGGCATTGATACAGGAATGGTTTGGGTCAACACTTGGCTCCATCGTGATTTACGAGTTCCATTTGGCGGAGTGAAGGACAGTGGTGTCGGCAGAGAAGGTGGCCGATGGAGCCTTGGATTCTTCTCAGAACCTCTGAATATTTGCCTTAAACAAGATTGAATGGGTGAAGACTGTAAGGCATGAGTGTTGGCGAAGCCATCGATTTAGATGACATATGTTGGCATCATCGGACTCGGCTCGCACGTTCCTCCTCATGAAATGAGCAATCAGGACTGGGCAAAGATTGTCGAAACTAGCGACGAGTGGATTACCACCAAAACTGGAATGAAGAAGAGGAGAATTGCCGATGCCGACACCAACACATCAGATCTCGCTGTCGAGGCATGTAAACGAGCATTGGATGATGCTGGATTAGTTGCTTCAGACATTGACTTACTTATTCTTGCAACATCTTCACCCGATGTCCCACTTTCCTCAACCGCTGGAATTGTTCAGCACAAGTTAGGTTGTGTTGATTGTGGAGCTTTCGATATTAATGCCGTTTGTGCAGGTTGGGTTCATGCATTAGATGTGGGTGCTCGTTTTGTTGGGACACCCGGGTATGACAAGGTTCTCGTTGTCGGTTCAGAAATATACTCGAGAATCCTAAATTGGCAGGATAGAGGTACTTGTGTTCTATTCGGTGATGGAGCTGGAGCCGCTGTTTTGGGTGAGGTCGACGAAGGCAAGGGGGTGCTTGGTTCTTGGTTGATGAGCGATGGCTCGGGCGCTGGTGTTATCGAAATTCCGGCAGGTGGAGTCCGTGTACCAATTCCGAGTGAGAATTTTAAAGAAGGAATGCAATATTTCCACATGGATGGACGTGCGGTGTGGGACTTTGCAATAGAGGCATTTCCCCAGGCAGTCCACAGTGCCCTAGAAAGAGTAGGAAAGACTCTAGATGAAGTCGATTTTGTAATTCCACATCAAGCAAATATTAACATTATCAAAACCGGAATGGAGAAACTCGGTCTGCCGATGGACAAGACGTTCACTAATCTGCATAAATACGGCAACACCGCCGGTGCTAGTGTGCCGATTGCGATGCGTGAGGCTATGGATGAAGGGCTAATCAAGGAAGGTGATCTTGTAGTAACTGCAGCCTTTGGTGGTGGCCTTGCATGGGGTGCAAATGTCATCCAATTCTAAAGCAAGTTCATGGAGTGACTCTTGATCTGTCTCTAGGGAATAGTACGACTTCACGCACATTGCCTGCGCCTGTCAAGACCATTAGAAGTCGGGCCACACCCAATCCCCAACCTGCATGAGGCGGGGCTCCGTAGCGGAATCCATCGGTGTAGAAAGTGAAGTCTTCTGGATTAAGATCCATGTTTCTTAGGTTTTGTTCTAGGACATCAACTCGGTGCTCTCGCTGACCGCCACTTGTCATCTCGTCGCGCCCGTAGTTGAGGTCGAATCCTCGACTCAACTGACCACCGGTTGTACCTTTCTCGTTCTCATCATGGAAGATGTAGAATGGCTTCATCGCCATTGGCCAGCGTGGAAGGAAGTGGAAACCAGGGTATTGCGCCGCGATTAAGTCGCAGTGGTGACTCTCAATATCGTCACCCCACTCAATTTCTCCACCACCTTTTTGGACTATTTCAATAGCGTCACAGTAAGGTATTCTAGGGAAGGGTAGTTCAGGGACTTCGACAGAAATAGTCTCTTGTCCTTGACTGGCCTTGTATTCATTCACAATATCAATCAGATTCTGGTCATTAGCCGCGACTTGGCTCCAGACGTGGTGAATCATTCTCTCTTGGACGCCCATTACATCCTCATCATTCATCCACGCACCTTCAATATCAAATGAGATGAATTCATTCAAATGCCGGTATGTGTCGTGTTTTTCTGCGCGAAAAGCCGGTCCAATCTCGAAGACTCTTTCGAGACCTCCTAGGACTGCCAATTGTTTGTATAATTGTGGAGACTGAGAAAGGAATGCTGGTGTGTCAAAGTACATCATTGGGAAGAGATTGGTTCCTCCTTCACTTGCACTTGCGATAATTTTCGGGCTGTTAATTTCTTGGAATCCTTCAGTGATGAGATATTCACGACCGTATTGTAATACCTTGCTACGAAGTTGAAACATTGCATTGACATGTGCACGTCGTAAATCCAGATGACGATTGTCAAGACGGATGTCAAGTCCAACGTGGACATCATCCGTAACTCCGACAGGGAGTGGAGTTCCAGCCATTGAGAGAATTTGTGCACTTGAGACTTGAATTTCATATTCAGCAGGTGGTAGTGGTTCTCCTTCTGGAACCTTAGGTGGGCGCTTCTGTGCCACAGATCCAGTGACTTGTATTGTTGACTCTCTAGAAGCAGACTGAATAGCCTCAAATGTAGCTTCATCCATGTTATCTTTCTTCAGAAATGCCTGAATGTGTCCAGTTCCATCACGTAGCATTAGGAAGCAAATGGCTCCTCTGCCTCGAACAGTCTCTGCGTATCCTGCTACACTAACCTCTTTGCCAACAAGGTCGGCTCCGTTATCGACGACCTGACCTAAGGTGTGGGTTCGATAGGAGGTCGGTTTCCACGCGGAACTGTCTCGCATGAACCGAGCGCGTTATTCTTCGTTATTGAATTGAATCATTCCGACCTATGGTCGGATGCTCGAAGGATTACTCTTCTTCATCAGCAATCTTTGCTCCAATTAGCAAAAATGCTGTATGTCCCATTGGCTGATTTCCAGGTCGAACACCACCCTTTGCAGCCTTACTCCATCGTCTTTCGACCATTTCACCTGCGAATTCAATTACTAAGCCTTGTTCTTCACAAGCATTCCATGATTTCTCAAGTTGTACCGTAGTTGGACAATAGCAGGCCAAACGACCCCCCACTCTCAGTGTTTCAGCAATATTTTTGACAACAGTCCATGGTTCTGCTATGTCGATAATGGCAGCATCTAATTCACCACAGATTTCTATTACTTTGGATGCTGATTCTGCGAGGTCCATTTCAAGCAAATGCCAATCTGGAAACTCACTAGAAAACTCATTCATTCTTTCCATATTGGAGCGTCCTACTTCTGCATGTTCGGGGCGATTCTCAACCGAAATTAGTGTACCTCTAGATCCCATGACATTAGCTAAATTCATAGCAAGTCCAGCAGAGCCATGACCGCCTTCCAGTACGCGACTTCCAACTCCAATACCCATCCAAGAAATGAGGAATCCTGAATCCTTTATTCCAATAGTTTGGGCCCTTCGATTCATATTTCTTCGTGCTTCGGGAAGTGATGCATCTACAATAGTCAAAGACTTATGTCCGACTCTTATTCTGTCACCAATGGAATAACCATTTAGGAGTGTTATTGGATCAAAGCGTCCAAGCCCCTTTATCTTCACTTCACCCGGTACTCGATTTACAAGATAAGCCCGACCATCATCTTCCCTCAGGGCCATCCAATCATGGGTTTCTTTGGAGGTCACGAATAAGGTGCGGTGGGGCCTGTGATTCAATACCTTCGATTGTGGAAATAGTCAAATCATTTAACCAGATGATTGATATTGAATCTTTATGAATTAGTTTTATGGTTCGAAAACAGTTGATTTCCGGACATGTCCGGTCGCTTCTATTTGGTCAAACAGTTATCAGGATGTTATGATTCGAAACACCGTCGTCACAAAAACTCCCTTTTCCCGACCCGTAGGGTCGTATTTCCCACTTAGTCATCAATGCAGCAGCATTATACACTCCAGCAGGAACGCCAAATCAATGAGCGTTGCTTTTAGGGTAAATCATATTTCTACTATCTCGGTAGCTTTCCTAATGATTACCGTGTCAGCAATCGGTTTCTTTTCCTTCGAAGAAAGTGTTACTGAAAGAGAAGAATTAGCTGCTGAAGAAATGCCACGTTTCGTAAATAGTCCCGGGCACCCGGTATTCTCTCAGTACATCACTTCTGATAATTGTGGGTACTGTTATGCCTACGGAAGTCCTGCTCACCATAGCATAAAATCACAGCATCCTGATGATTATGTTTACATTTCCTATCAATCTGTTTCATATGGTGATACAGACACTACTAGGGCTGGAAATACGCCAGGTTATAATTGGGTTTGGACTACTGGCGGCGCTCCTGATTCATACTGGGGTGATCGGTTAGACAAGAGAGTAAGTGGCTGCGGTTCAAACACCTGTTATGATTCGATGTTTGCAAGTGGCGGTGGAATGAGTGCTGCCACTACCAGTCAATACTTACTTACAGCTAGTGTTAGCGAATCTGGTTCGAATCTGGATGTCAGTATAGATGTCGAATATCTTGGCTCTGGAACAGCTCCTTCAAACATGTACCTCTATGCTGCGATGACGGAAGAGACTTGTTATTCCTACACCTATAGTGATGGAAGTCGTGGACATAATTGTTGGAAATCATGGTTGATGAGCGATGGAGAGTATAGAACTCAGTCCGGAGGTAGTGGAAGTGGATTCCAAAGTGTCGCATTGTCTAGTAATATTGCATCATATAGTTGGTCGGTTCCAAGCAGCCAAGTTAGTGGAGGATCTGGAAACGCCCTTGTAGTGGCTGCTTTGATGACTGGTGCGCCAAGTACAGGAGCTAGTAGTGAACATGTCCTCACTGCAACAGACAGTAATATGGGTCCTATGGTTGATGTTGGAATTACTGACTTTAAAGTTACGAATACTGATGGAATTCAAGGATTCGGGAACCAAGGTTTTGTCTCAGGCGATACGCTGGAATTAGAAGTCAATCTGAGAAACAATGGAGTAGATGCTTATCAAGATGGTGGAACTATCAAAATCTATCATCTATCAGGTGGCAATGAAATCGAACTTACTAGTGTCTCTGTTAATCAACTTGGAGTGGGTGGCACTCAGTCCTACTCAGTAACTTTTGATAGTTCCGAAATCAACATGCTTCCATCTGGAACTTCCTCTTTCCGAGCCCGTCTTTCTGATCTAGTTGGGGACAAAGTCCCAGGAAATAATAACGCAGACGCACTTGCTTTACACGACATGCCTCCAGTACCCAATAGACCCAATTCAGTAGGTTCTCCTATGATTGAGAGAGGCTCTTCTATTCAATTCGAATCTACTGCAATGTCGAATGATTTAGTTGATGATATGATGAGTATGACAGCAGAACTACAGTACTCTCCTGCGGGTAGTGAAGCTTGGGACTATTCATGGATTAGTTCATCGATTCGAGTTGATTCAAGTACTGGTTCACACTATGTCCACACAATCGATGCTCCATTGACTGCATCAGCAGGTTCGTATGATATTCGTATGAAGTGGACTGATTCAGGCGGCCAATCATCAGAATGGCAAGTCACAAATAATGCATTTACTCTACAAAATGCACTACCTCTAGTATTGACTAGTAGTGATGAAGGTTTTTCAGGGATTCCAACCGTTAAGGTGGGTATGGATGAGTTAGTGTCAATTGATGGTCAAATTTTCGATATGGAAACTCCTTTGTCTATGCTTACAATAGAAAGTGATGACTCTAGATTTATCTCGTTTGATCCAGCTAGTCTAATGTTGAGTGTTAACTTTGATAGTATAGTTAGTGATAGCCATGGTAATTCGATTTCTCAAGGAATCTATTTCACAGTAATGGATGATGATGGTGGAATCAACTCAGGTACTGTGATGTTCAATGTAATAGAAAATGGGCAACCACGCTGGGGGGCTATTCCGACTCAATCTTTCAATGAAGGCGGCTCAGATAGCATTATTCTATCCCCATATCTTTCAGATACAAATGATCATGGCGAATCAAGTTCAGTTAATCAATTATCATTGTCTCTAATTGAAAACACAAATTCAGAGTTAATTGATGCTGAAATAAATGGTTTTACACTAAATGTAGAAGCTGTTGATGAAAATAATTTTGGCGTGGCTAAGATTATTGTTCGAGCCACAGATACAAGTGGAAAAGAGTCAGATACTGAGATAACTTATCATGTCAATAATGTAAACGATCCTCCCTCAATTACTGTTGATGATTATGAAAGCATGACTATGCAGATAACAAATTCACTTGAACTTAACATAATTGAAATTGTTACCGATGTCGATGATTCTGATGATGAGATTTGGATTACTGTAGAAAATGAGGTTCCGGGTGCAGTTCACTATAATCCGATTTCGGGAATTTTGTCCATGAGTTGGGATTTAGCCGGTGAGCAAGTAGTTGAAATTACGGCCGAGGATCGTCATGGAGATTCTAGTACTGAGACTATTTCTGTAACTGTGGTGAATAATCTCCCTCTATCTTGGGCTGACGTAATGGGCATTGGTGATTTGTCAATAGAAATTAATTCTGTTGAATATGGTTCTAATCCAACCGTCCAAATATCCAATGTGGGTCAACTTCAGCTAATAGATAACGAGGCGCATTGGAGTGTTTGCAACACTATTACTGGAATATGCAATGATTTCGGCATATCTTATAATTTAGGAACATTTGTCGTACTGGCGAATTCAGGTGAAGGGCTGAAACATGGAGATTATATTGGAATTTTCGTTATTGCAGTTGATTCAGATGGATTCAAGAGGGCATCTGAAGAATACCAAATTATGGCTACAGATAGTGTAGTAACTGTTGATCCTACTGACCCAATAGATCCAGATGAACCCAAAGATACAGGGAAAAATGAGGCTCTAGATATCTGGACAGTTGGTTTAATCGCATTCGTACTTCTGTTTGTTGTTATTGTTTCTCTTGGAATTACAATTGTGTTTCGGCAAAAGAACAACGACTTGGTATATCTTGATAACCAAAATCAACAAAATGTGGTAATAGAAGAGAACTCACGAACTCAAATCCCCCCTCCTCCATTTGGAATGTCTCCTCCATTACCTCCTGAGGGCCTCCCTCCAGGTTGGACCATGGAGCAATGGGACTACTATGGGTCTGAGTATTTGAGGCGCCGATTTGAGCAATAATCCCACTCTCACCTTTCACTCACCTTCAAGAAGGTGCGACGTGCAGGACTAATCCCGAGGAGATGCATATGGGGGAATCTGAGCGACCTATTGACCCTCTTGAATCATGGGAAGATGGTGCTGCATTTGGCGCTGCGGAGGATAAAGATCCCATCTGCAGCATCCCTGTTGAGGAATGGACTGAATCTTTAGATATCATTTCGACAGAGGAAGTCCCTATTCCTGAAAATTTGGTTGACCAAGTCATTGGTCAAGAAGCGGCATCAATTATTGTTCGTAAGGCTGCGGAGCAGCGCCGTCATATCATTATGGTTGGAGAACCAGGAACTGGGAAATCTATGCTTGCACGCTCAATGACAGAGTTCCTTCCAAAAGAACAATTGGAGGATATACTAGTTTACAGAAATCATGAGGATGAGAATGAGCCTCGAATCAGAACGGTCCCAGCCGGCCGAGGTTCAAGCATAATTACTGAGCGTCGTGCTCATATCAAACAACAAAAAGAAAGGACGAATAGAACTCTTTTGTTCATTGCTCTAGTTGTTGGAGCAGCCCTCCTTCTTGCTACTCTATCTACGGGAGAAATCCTAACTTTCATCTTCGGTTCTTTTCTCCTTGTTTTTGGTTATTTCTTTTTGAGGACAAGATTAACAGCAGGAGAGGATGGAAATATCCCTAAACTTCTCGTCAAGCACCTGAAGGACGATGAAGTTCCATTTATCGATGCAACTGGCACACTTGCAGGTGCTTTACTAGGTGATGTTCGTCATGACCCGTTCCAATCAGGAGCAGATTTGGCGACACCTGCTCATGAAAGAGTTGAGCCCGGTGCCGTGCATCGTGCCAACAAGGGCGTATTGTATATCGATGAAATTCGCATGCTTCGAATGGAGGAGCAGCAAGCCCTGCTTGTTGCTATGCAGGAGAAAGCACTGTCAATTTCCGGTCGTTCTGAGCGAAGCAGTGGTGCATTAACGAAATCTGAACCCGTTCCTACTGATTTCATTTTGGTTGCAGCAGGAAATCTAGATAGTATCAAGAATATGCACCCCGCTCTTCGTAGCCGAATTCGAGGATATGGTTACGAGGTCTATGTCAATACAGATATGCGAGACTCAGATCGTAATCGTCGTAGATTAGTTCGATTTATTGCTCAAGAGGTTCGAAACGAGATGAAAAAGGATTCTGGGAAATCGATCCCTCATTTTGATAAGAAGGCTATTGGGCTAGTTTTGAAGGAAGCCCAGAGGCGCAGCGGACGAAGAGGCAAACTATCACTTCGATTGAGAGAGCTTGGTGGATTAGTGCGTATTTCTGGCGACTTAGCTGCTGAGGACAATGCACCTTTAGTCAGTTCAGAGCATGTAATCCGGGCTCGTGCTATTGCTAAACCTCTCGAACAACAGGTTGCAGATCGTTATCTAGAGAGACAATCAGAATATGCAATGTTGGTTAACAGAGGAGAGCGTGTTGGCCGTGTCAACGGTCTAGCGGTTCTAGGTGCTGACTCAGGTCTATCTGATTACTCTGGTGTAGTACTACCAGTCGAAGCCATGGTGACTCCAGCACAAGGTCGATCAGGCAAGGTCATCGCTACAGGAGGGTTGTCAGACCTTGCTCAGGAGTCCGTCACTAACATCAGTGCGGTGGTCAAGAAACTAACTGGTAAAGATATCCAAGATTACGATCTTCATGTTCAATTCCCTGGAACTCATAATGTCGATGGAGATAGTGCATCTATAACAATGGCCACCGCAATCATTAGTGCATTTGAGAACGTACCAATCGATCAGAATTTGGCAATGACTGGATCACTTTCAGTTAGAGGCGAGGTTCTTCCGATTGGCGGTGTATCTGCAAAGATAGAGGCAGCAGTCAAATCCGGTGTCGAGAAAGTGATCATTCCTCGAACCAATGAGCAAGATGTACTAATTGATGAAAAGTACGAATCTAAGGTAGAGATTATTCCAGTTGACTCTCTTGATGAGGTTCTACATCATGCACTAGTTGGTGCTGAAGAGAAGGTTAGCATTGTAGAACGTCTGGCTAATGTCATCGATACAATATCGACAGGTCCTGAAACTCAACCTTCTGCTTGAATTAGCTACCAGATTGTTGGTTTTCAATAAGTTCTAGTTTTTTTTCTTACCTTATCACTAAGTCCTTGTTACAACCGGAGGGAAGGGGGATGGATATGACTAGGCCTGCAATAATAGCCCACGGTGGTGCCGGTCCTGGGCCAAATCGAACTGCTAATTTAGAACCAGCAATAGCCAAGGGTAGAGAAATTCTTCTTGCAGGTGGAAATGCAATTGAAGCAGCAGTAGAGGCCTGTGTAATCCTTGAAAACGACCCCGTGTTCAATGCAGGAACGGGCAGCGTAATCCGAACCGACGGAATCGTTCTTACAGATGCTTCATTACAAACGAGTGAAGGAAAATTGGGTTTTGTTATCGCTATGAGAGACACCCCTAATCCTATTCGTATATGTGTTGATTTATTGGAAGAAGAAATCAATGGTCTTGCTGGACTCGGTGCTCGCAAATGGGCTGACCAAAGAGGTCATCTCAATGCTCCAGTTGTTGGCCGCCAACCTGAGGGCCAGATAGGAGATACTGTCGGAGTAATAGCTCGTGATTCAGAGGGTCTCATCGCTGCTGCCACTAGTACTGGTGGTTGTAGTCACAGGCCTCCCGGACGTGTAGGAGACGTCCCTCTACCAGGGAGTGGGTTTTGGGTAGAAGGAAGTGTAGCAGTTGCGGCTACTGGGATTGGCGAAGCGATAACCTGTGCATTACTTTCAAGCAAAGTCTATGAGCGAATTATTGCCTCTGAAGATGATTCAATCGAGTCTCTATCTAGTGCAATGAATTGGGGCATTGAATCATTGATTGCACCTACTCATCAAGTTGGGCTTATCTCTTTAGGTTCAGATGGTGAGGGAAGAGGTGAATCCAATACAGATATGCCTTGGGCGACTTGGTGTGCAGATTTGTGACACCAAAATCCTCATTCGCGGGGATGCGCTTAAGGAGGGGACTTTGGTCGAGCGAGCCGTTGGTGGTATCACATGTCGAATATCGAGCCTCGTATACAGCAAATTGCTCAGGTATTAGGTCAGCTTGAGGACACTCAAGTTCCACGTAATATTCGCAACTCTGCTAGAGATGCGGTTCAGATGTGGCTTCTAAATAAGGACAAAGATCTTGATATACGCTTAGGCATGACTGCTTCGATACTTGATGAAATATTTAATGATGCGAATCTACCAATCCATTATGGTCCATTATGCCTTCAGATTCAGACTGCGCTGGAAGCACTTCTGAATGAAGTCAAGAATTCCTGAGTCTTGAAGTGCTGAGTCGCATTCGCTCATTCGTTATGACACACATGAGGGCTTGGACAAACTTATCCTACGCAAATGTTGCAACAACATCTGCAGTAGCACACAAGATATCTTCTGAATGGTCAGATTCTCTTGCTAGAGGTGGTGCTGCAGAGTTTGATGGAGAAGCGGAAAAGAATGGCATGATTCCTCTTAGAAGAGCAGTATCAAGACTACTTTCTTGCCCTATTGACGATGTATGCGTAGGCTCAAGTGCGACAGAATTGCTATGTTCGATAGCATGGGCTGTTTCTACACCTAGGGGTAGTAACATTGTTTCTACTAGAGCATCATTTCCTTCTACAGTTTATCCTTGGCAGAGGGTTGCTGAGGAAAATGGAGCAGAAATCAGACTTGCAGATTACGATGAAAATTATTACACAAGTCCAAATGAAATACTTTCATTGATAGATACATCAACTTCCGTAGTCACCCTTTCTCATGTCGAATATTCTAATGGCCAAAGGTATGATTTGAGAAGATTTGCTGATGCAGCCCATGCTGTTGGTGCCTTGTTGGTTGTTGATGCAACTCAATCATTGGGAATGGTCCCCATCGATGTTAAATCGACAGGAGCGGATGTGATTGTTTCTTCTGGATACAAGTGGCTTCGAGGGACGTATGGCGCCGCTGTAGCTTATATTTCACCCGAATTAAGTAGTAGTCTTACCCCCGGTCTTATTGGATTCAGAAGTCACGCAGACATCTGGGACCTCAAGGCAGATCGAATGCAATTACCTAATGATGCAAGCCGTTTTGAGTATACAACCATTCATTTTGGTGCAGTCTTAGGATTAGCTGCTTCAGTGAATGAAATTAATGAATTTGGAATCGATAATGTATGGCGCTATGATATTTCTTTAGCCGATTCACTAATTCAAGGAGTTAGGGAACTAGGAATTGAAATTGCTTCACCTCTATCTGAATCTGAACGTAGTGCTATAATCAGTCTTCGATTGCCTGATGAGTTTGACAGTATAGAGGTAGCAAATAGGTTACAGAATGATTTTTCAATTTTAGTGACTAGTAGGGCAGGTCTGCTGAGAGTTTCTCCACATTTTGATAATACAAATGAAGACATTCAGAAGTTGTTAGATGCGCTTCGTATAATTTTATTGTAAGTGTGGCAATAATATTGCTGTGGCAATAATGAACATTATACAAGCAATTCCCAGGTCAATCATTTTCCAAGCCTGTGGTTTATTGAGTACATTTGAGAGTCTCTTAGCACCATATCCTAAAGAGAAGAAGAATACAAAAGAGGCCGTTGCTGCTCCAATTCCAAATGCAATACGTTCATCCCCCAAGAATCTACTGGAAGCACCACCAATAAGCAACAAAGTATCAACATAGACATGAGGATTGAGGAAGGTGAATGCTAGAGCCGCGCCTAATGTGGTGCCAAGATTTCGTTTGGATTCTTGTTCCATCAGTTCATCAGAAGATATGGCTGAAGGATTCATCGCAGAGCGGACTCGTAATATTCCATATCCACTGATGAATGTTGCAGCGAAAATAGCAATGTAAAATTCCACCCCCTCCATTCCTGCAAGGACAGATCCCATTCCAAGAACTCCCGCTGCAATCAATGTGGCATCAGCTATGGAGCATACTAAACATACAGCAAAGACATGAGAGCGCAGAAGTCCTTGTCTAAGTACGAAAACATTCTGTGGTCCAAGTGCAAGAATCAGTCCAATACTGAGGGCGAATCCTTCTACGCCTGCGGCCAACACACTAGACACAATCTGAAGAACAGGTTCTCGCATTAGACGCTTGCTAAGGGGATGCACTAATCAGACACTACGACGCTCTGCTGCCTTCTTGCGTAGGCCGGAATAGCCACACTTACGGCACATGCGAACCTTAGTGCCGCGGTGAGTTGCACTACATTTCATACAAATCCACTTGTCTAGGAGACGTTTCTCCGCCTCTGGAAATCTCTGAGCCATGCAGTCCGGCCGACCTGCCTCTCCTTCATAATCCATTCCCAATGCAATCTGGTCGACTAGAGGCGTCATTGCTGAACCAATTAGTTCATACACCATCCACAGAGCCATTGACTACGGTGCCTGCTACCGTAGTGCTCGGAGCCCAGTGGGGTGACGAAGGAAAAGGGAAAGCGATAGACCAGTTGGCTCCACAGTCAACATGGGCAGTTCGCTTCCAAGGTGGCAATAATGCAGGCCATACAATCGTTCTCGGCGATACGACAATAAAACTACATCAGATACCTTCTGGAGTGACTTCTCCTCACTGTAATCTAGTTCTAGGAGATGGCATGGTCATTGATCCATGGGTGCTAGAACAAGAGTTGGATAGATGGCATGGATTGACGGGAGAAAGACCCGAAGGCAAGCGTCTATTCATCTCTGAGAGAGCATCAGTAATTCTTCCATTCCATCGCCTATATGATTCAGCAGACAAGGTGGTTGGGACTACTGGTCGTGGAATTGGCCCTGCCTACCGTGATAGAATTGAGCGGGTAGGTATTCGTTTTGCGGATATCAAGGGAGTTCTTGCCGATTCAAAGAAGATTGATGAAACAATTTCTCGTATGAATCAACAATTGAGAACAGTTGGTGTTGAACAACAAATCAATGCTGTAGATTTGCAGAGTAATCTTCAATGGATTCTTGATAGATACGGAAGCGCAATCAAGCCCACAGGCCAAATGGTCGATATTGCTTTGCGTAATGGAGAGAATATTCTGCTTGAGGGCGCACAAGGCGCTCTTCTAGATATAGACCAAGGCACATATCCGTTCGTCACTTCAAGTGTTGTGGGTCGAGCAAACGCTACACACGGCGCAGGCATTCATCCAGGTCACATTACCGAATGCTTTGGAATTACTAAGGCATATTGTACTAGAGTAGGAAATGGCCCATTCCCAAGCGAACTTTCTCTTGAGGAAGGCCCCGGTATGCACATGGCTCAGGTTGGTCATGAGTTTGGAACTACAACCGGTCGCCCTCGTCGTACTGGATGGCTTGACATTGTGGCTCTGAAAGATGCCCATAGGATTAGTGGCTATACTGGATTAGTAGTCACAAAACTCGATGTCCTAGGTGGTTTGGATGAAATCAAAATTTGTATCGGCTACGAAATGGATGGCAAACCAATAAGTTTTGTTCCAACTCTAGCTGAAGATGTTGCTCGTTGCCTCCCCGTCTATGAAACTCATTCAGGATTCCCTGAACTGTCTGATGATGATTGGATAGAGATGGCCGATCGCAGTAGAGCAGAATCTTCTGGATACGATGTAATGCCTGATGATGTGCGTAATATCGTGGATAGAATCGAGCAATTAGCAGGTATTCCTGTGGTCTGCGTAGGAGTCGGCCCTGATCGTCGGGCATCTATTGCAAAGGTAGGAGGTCCCTTTGATATCGATTGGGCCGAGGTAACCTTCTAATTGGACCATTTAGGCGGTGTGTTACATGGGATTCAAGTCCAAGGCGCGTAAGAAGCGTGCTGCTGCCGATGCAGCCTCTGGAAAATCAGGCAAGTCTGAGAAAGAGGAATTTGTAGGCCAAGTACGTTGTCAAGTGGCTGGCTGTGAGGGTTTTGCCGACAAGAAGATTGGTGGACGAAGAATCGCATTCGACCGTGCTGCAGATGTTTGGGGTGAGGATGGCCTAGAAGGTCAAGCACGTAGAGTCTCAATCTGTAAGTCCCATTATCGAGAATGGAAGAAAGCGACGAAGGACGACTTTGATGAGTGGTCGTAATAGCGATTCGGTGGCCGAATGAATTCAGAATCTGACACGGTTCCCCGTGTCGTATCAATTTTTTTCGGACTATTCTTCATGTCTTTCGGATTACCTTTTGCTCTCGTACCATTCATGATGATTTACGATGGAGTAATTGATCCAGATTATCCGTTTGAATCACTCTTTATGTTGGCATTCTCATCTCCTTTTTTCCTCGCAGGAACAGGCATTATGTACATGGGTGCCGGGGCAGTCTTGATGGGTATTAGAGGCGAAGAAACAACTCCTGATGAAAAATTTGTACACCCTGAATCCGTAGATGAGCCCGAATCTCAAATTGATATTGATGAATTCGACCCACCGGAGCCCGGAAAAGATGGCTGGTGGGAGGAAGAAAGCGAATCTT
>NTJR01000015.1 GCA_002457595.1 Marine Group II euryarchaeote MED-G36 | reverse complement strand
CTGCTTAATCATCAGTCCTGAGTAATCAGGAGATGAAGCGTTCGGACATGTACACCTGTGCCGCCGTGTGCAACACAGGCGTTGGTATCTGCACCCCAAGCAGTTCCAGCTATGTCTAGATGGGCCCAAGGAATCTGTGATTTTTCTCCATCTTCTCCCTCGCGCTCTTGGACGAATTGCTTCAGGAAAGCAGCAGCTGTGTTCGCACCGCCCCAGCGACCTTTGCCTCCATTCCTAACATCTGCAAACTTGGAACTGGTCATCTCCTTCTCGAAAGCAGGTAGAAGCGGCATTGGCCATGCCAGTTCATCAACAGCGTTCCCTGCTTCGTGGATTCTGTCTCGTAATTTGTCATCATTTGACCAAAGTCCGGATGCCTCATGCCCTAGAGCAACTACACAGGCTCCTGTCAGGGTCGCTAGATCAACGATGTATGAGGGGTCTAGTTCGGCAGCCTTCCAAAGGCCATCTGAAAGCACATTTCGACCCTCAGCATCTGTGCTGAAAATTTCAATTGTCTTGCCAGAATAGGTATCGATAACATCTCCAGGTCTGTATGCTTCAGCGCTTGGCATATTTTCTGCCATGCAAGTGATTCCGTTTACTCGACCCTCGTATCCGGTTGCCCAAAGGGCTTGGAATAGCCCGAAGACTGTGGCCGATCCATGCATATCGTACTTCATGTCCCACATGCCTTGGCTAGGCTTGATTGAAATCCCACCAGTGTCGAAAGTGATTCCTTTTCCAACGATACAAGGCACCTGTTCGCCTTCTTGAGTATCGGGATTTAGTCGGAAGAAAACCATGCAGGGCTTACGAATACTGCCCTTTCCGACAGCGATTACACCCTGCATACCTTCTTTTTGTAGTCGCGCGTAATCCCAAACCTCAACCTCAACATTTTCCTTGCCCTCAGCCCACTCAAGGGCTCTGCGACCGTATTCATCGGGATACAGTCGGTTAGCAGGTTCGTTGGCTAGGTCGCGTGCTAAGTGAACACCCGTGGCGATTGAGCCCGCCTTTGTGACTGCTGCACCGAGCGCTTCAAGATGGCGATCGTGGGCTTGGCACTCGAGCGACCACTCGCCCTTGTCTTGCCCATCTTCGTCTTTCTTCTGGTACTTGTCGAAGGAATAATCACGCAGAATCATCCCTTCGGCGAAGGCAGCCATGTTGGCTGTCTTCCAGCCGGTTGTGAATCGCACAACGATTTTTGTGCCGAGATCCTTTGAGAGTTTGGCAAGGCACTTGGCACCTGCGTCGCGAGCACCTTTGTGCGTGAGCTTCTCCTTGTCACCCACGCCGACGAAAATTACTGTGCAACCCTCAGTCCATACGCTCAGCGACTCTCCCGGTTTACCAGAGATAGTGTCGCTGGCTGCCGCGGCCTTGACTGCGATACTCGCGCCGCGGCCTAATCCAACAGTCGTATTATTCGGAGCCTTCTCCATTTTCCCAAATACGGGAATAATCATGATGTCTCCTGTGCTATCAAAACCGCCGCTTGTCGCCTGCATGAACTATGCGATAAAGTTCGAATATACAAAGAATCTCTATCGAAATCCTTGATTTCAACACGTCTTTTTAACCAAAGGAGTCAATTCTTAGGGCTTTAATGACGTTTTCTCACGCTGGGCTAAAGCAGCGCCGAGTAGCGCAATCAGTTGAATCAACAGCGAAGGAGTGGGCAAAAATCCGCCGGCGCTCGAGTCGATCTTCACAACACTATCATCTATTGGCTCCTCAATCCATTGAGATGCATCGATGACACGCTTCTGGTAGTGAATCGACCAAACACCATCATCGACGAGCGTCAGATTAGCTGCATCGAGAACGACGCTCGACTCATTAGTCGCATTGACTCCAAACAGAGTCGAATGCCACAGCAATTCTCCTGCCGAATCAGAATAATGGAACGTGGCATTCGAAGTAGTCGCGTGACCTAAATTCTTCACCTCCGCGCGAACCTCATCCCCATCTACCACAATACTCTCGATGACTAATCGAGCGCGCCAATACCAAACATTTTGGATTAGATAACGCATTACATCGAGCTCTTCGCCCAGTCTATCAGATACCGATTCTATAGATCCGAGAAGAAATTGCTCATCATCGGTCTCAAAGGTGAAGGTCGGATATCCCATGACTCCGTAGCCGTAATCTCGACTGGTTCCACAATTTGGATAGAGTCCTTGATTTGCATTCCTAATTGGAATGTCAGATATGTTGGCATGCACATCATCTCGGATGAAATGAAAAAGTTCCCAGTCCGAAGGCTGCTCAGGCCATTTGCCCCAGGGGTAGAGCATAATCCAAACTCCTGTGTGCATTGTGATATACAGGTCAGCATGAGGAACCACATCGTTCATGTAAATCGAATTCGCATGAGTTTCGGATTCACTGAACGCACTACTTCCTGGCTGGGTTGTTGGACAGGTATTCCAATAGTGATCGTAATTTCTATTCAGATCTACCTGATTCATATTCCATCTCGTATCAACATCATTACCGTCTGCATTTAGCATAACCAGAATATGTAATTCGGTAGTAGCCAAGATATCGAGGACTTCTTGTTCTCCATTCGCCCAACCCTCGATGTAAAATTCTGCAACGACGAAAGCTAACTCTGTCCCCAAGTGCTCATTACCATGATGACCACCATCAATGTAAACCACCTCTTTTGGAGTTCCATTCGGTTTGGTTTCCTGACTCCAATCAGATATTTGCAACATCCAGAGATTCCTCCCCAATTCTGTTTGACCCACGACCAGTAGATTGACAATTTCGGGGTAATCATCGGCCCAAGCATTGACATCAAGAGTTAGGGTTGCATAGGAATGATACCAATGCTCCTGAATAATATCCGGTTGGCCAATTTGCGCTGTGGCCACTGGTGCAGTGGAAACAGCAAGCATCGAAGCGACTACGAATGCTGCAACCAAGCGGCGCATAGCGCCGCTGTGGGGGTTAATACCTACAATCATTCGCCCTTTGCGTGTAGTAATGTTGCAGTATGGCAAGCAATTATCTTGGTTGCGATGAGAGCAGCATTGAATTCTGTCAAGGGACTATCTGCACCCGGTGCAATTTCATTTACATCAGCCCCTAGAATATCTGCCTTTGATGCAAACATATGCTCAATTATCTCTACTGCACCCCAGTGACTCAGACCACCAGGGACTGGTGTTCCTGTATCTGGAACGAGTGAACCATCTAATCCATCAATGTCGAAAGTAAGCCAAACGGGGCCCTCTAGAGTATCTATTCTGTCTAACAACCGATTCCAACCCTCAGACCCGTTGATAGGATTGAATAGTTCACGAGCATAAAATGTTTCAACTCGACTATCAGCATTTGCAAATTCAGCCTCATCTTGGCAAAGAGCTCGTATTCCAATTTGTAGTAAGCCACCAATACCTACATCTAGAGCACGACGAGCAGCAGTTCCATGAGAGAAACGCTCTTCATTGAGCGAATCTCTCAAATCAGCATGAGCGTCAATCTGAATAACGGTGAGTTGAGATACATCACCTGAGAGTTTTGGATGAGCAGAAAGTGATTCAATAATTGGCGGAAGAATACCATGTTCACCACCTAAAATCAGAGGAAATGACTCACCGTTCATCCAAGGTTCAAGGTAACTTTTGATTGAAGATAATTGTTCTAGTAAAGAAGGAGCTTCTGAAGACCACGCTGTGGCAGTATGATAATTCAGTCCACAGGGCAGTTCAGATGGGAGCAATGGATCGAATAATTCGACCTGAGATGAGGCCGCAATACAAGCTGCTGGGCCATGCTCTGTACCTTCACCCCAACTTGTGGTCATCTCGAAAGGAATAGGCAGAATAGCGATATCAAAAGATGCCAAATCATCCTCGGAAAGGCCAAGGAAGGTAAATGGCGCATCATCTCCCATGCAACTGCGAAAATACCGTTTCGATTAACGACTTCGGATGTAATACATCTGATTCGTGATGTGAACAAGCGATTGTTGATATAGAACGGGGTCTCATATTCTATTACAGGTGGAAGATGCGATGGGTATGACGCTAGCAGAGTTAACACTTGCAATTCGACGCAAGGTTGACATCGAAATGGAAGTCATCGTTGCTGAGTCAATAGCCGAGCATGCTCTTGGTTTCTTTGGATTTTCAAATAGAATTATTGACAATGCTCTAGAACCTACAGACCGAAATCTGTTCTACCAATTACAAGATTACGATCTTCTAACCACCGAATCTGAAGAAACCACTCTTTGGGATGGACGAGAATGGCGAATACACTATTGGAAATTTAAACCCGATGCAAGAGAATTTGCTCGTCGTGCAATGAATGAAGACGCTCAATCAAAAGAGGATGAAGACCCCTATGCAGGGATTTACGATGATGTTCCTTCTTCACTCTGGAAAGAACGAATGACCGATGAAGATGAAGAAGACGATTGGGAAGAACCATTGTTCTGATTCAGCCCTTGTTAGGCAATCATGACGGGGGAGCGTTCAAACGATGAGGGAATTGGGTCGTGTTGTGCAGAACCAATATCTGACTGCTCTTGTCCTATCTCTAATGATTCTCGCTCCAATGAGCGGAATGGTTGGAGCGGATGAAGGAGAACCTGAGCGCACTTGTACTGTTTTTGTGGATTGGGATTCAGATTGGATGTCTGCGGATGGTCTGAATTGGTCCTATGGAATCATTCATAGATACCGTGTTGAATTTGAGCCAGCGTTTGTAAATGGAACTTCACCAAGCGCTGTGACTGTTGATTTGAGTCATATTAGAGATAGTGTGATTATTGGGACAGAAGCAGATTCATCATTCGTAGTAGCTGGTGGAGAAATTGACATCACATTAGATAATCAACCTGAATTTCTTGATGAAGTTGATATCACTGTCGTAACTTCTGAGGCAACTTGTTTTCGTCACCTAGACATGACGATGTGGAATCAACCCGCTGCTGACCATGAAATCACTCGAGAGACTACTTGGTCTCTCGAGAGTAATGATGAAAATGCATCAAGTCTATATTTTGAGGGAAGAGGGTGGCAAAAGAGAATAGGAGAAAGTCTGAGTTCTAGCGAACTAGGTAATGGAAGCCTATTTTTGAATGCCGATACAGGTACGGAAAAAATCCAGTTAGACCTCGAACTAGATCATGTTTGGATGAATGAAACTTATGAAGGAATTGATATAACGCGTCAGATATTTGAAATGAGAGGTTCTGGTTCTCTCAGTTTTTACAGTGATGATGGTAATGACAATGTCAGCATTCAAGCAGATGTGTATGAAGCATACATTCTCCGAGATTGGGAGAATGGAATTCTCACTGAAAGAATTCGACTTGAGGGAGATGGAAATATTTCATACAATGGGGGGTCAAATAACAGTACATCTGGAGCTTTTGGTACATTATCAGTTTTCTATTTTGAGAGCTGGGACGAGAACGGCGTCCGTCGTCTTTCTGACACTCAAATTGAAGCACAAATGCAAATTCGTTTACAGTCAGGTGAAGAGACCTTTAGTTTTGATCTAGATGAATTCAAAACTAGAGAGAAATGGCTAGATGGAATTCGAGAAGAGCAATATCTGAAAATCAAAGGCGCCGGAGAATTTGGATTCCTAATCGAGGATGGACAATTCGAAGTTCAAGTTAATGGAACCGTTGCTGATGTACATTTTGAGGAGATGGGAGGTGAAACTGTTGAAGATCGCCTGATTATAGATGGGCATTATTCAGGAACTGCATCAGGTTCATTTGGCTTAGTAAGACAAATTGAAGATTCTACAATTCAGGCAAATGCGACTGGAACTAATTACGAAGTTGATGTGATTAGAAATGAGTTCTGGTTGAATGTCTCAGGAACTCCCATTGGCCCTATCGGAGAAGAGATTCAGGCTGAGCATAATCTTACTTTCGAATATACCGTGCCTCAGATAGATTGGGAAAATAGAACCATTCGCTATATGTTTGTAGAAGAAAACGGCAACACAACTGACGAATACCCCGAAAACTCACCAATTCTAAGAGAACCCACTAGGCCTTCATATGATGGTGATTTGAATGTCACAGGATTCAGAGAAACGGGGGTAGTCCCAGCCGAACTAATAATTGGTGATACATTTCCAACTATAGGCGATACAACAAATACTCAAATCGAAGTAATCGGAATCTCAACAGGATTAGCTGATGGGCACGAAGTCGAAATTGCACAATGGGTAGACGTTAGTGGGGATGAGTATTTTTCGGCGAACGGGGCAGTAATTAACGAAGGATTGTTAGCAGGACTGGTATATGAGATTTCAAGAACTCTTGATTTCGGAATCCCCCTAGGTGAAGGTAATTCCTCGGACTTGCGTATCATTGAACATCAAAATATTGAACGAATTCTATATCCAACTATCATCACTGCTTCAGAAAACACTGTTCCTTCTATCTTGAAAATAGGATTCCGAGAAGGAGCACTATTTACGGAAGGAGGAATTTCTCATCTAGAGATTACAATTGATGATGTTGATACTGATGTGATTAGTGTATCAATTGATTTGTCAGAATTTGGAATGGGTTTGATTAGTCTTTCAGATGTTGGACTGAATGGAGATTCTGTAATCCATGATTCTATCTGGACTGCAGTTATTGAGCATTCAGGGTTAGAATTTGGAATCAAAAATGTGACTGTAATTATGGAGGATGTTTGGACAACAGTGGAGTCCACTGAAGAATTGGAGATTAGAAATTCAGCCCCAGTCGTAACGTCTAGGTTTTTCACTCCAGACATTGTTTACAGAGGGGACACCGTCGAAATTAGTGTACTTGCTGAGGATGGGCATGGGATTGAATCAGTCTATGTTGATCTATTAAGTGCTGGAGGTGAGCTCACAACGTTGACTTTTGATGAAGATACAGGAAAATGGACAGGAGAATTTACTATTCCAGATTCACTTTCTCCAGGCGAGAGAACGATTCCTCTTCAAGTCAATGATTTAGCAGGAGGCAGTGCTTTCCTCAACGAAGGTACATCAATTATGGTCCTAAATGAAGCGCCCTCAATAACCAATGTATCCTTCACTCAATCTGGTGAATGGGTCTCTAAATTAGAAATTTCAAAAGAAGGAACTAAAGAATACGTAATTGAAGTCTCAATTGAGGACCCAGATGGAGTTTCATCGGCCCAAGTAAAAATTGGTAGATTGGCACCTATAGGTCAATCTGAAAATTGGTTGAGTCTCACAGACGATGGTCAAGGTGGAGATAGAATTGCAAATGATGGTGTCTTTAGTCTCGAAATAGAATTACGTTCCACTCTTTCTGTTGGTGAAATAAATTACCTAATTCGATCTGCTGATATTTATCAGTCATTGACTCCTGATGAACAACAAATTCACACCATTGAATTAGTTGATTCTACAAAGATTGGCAGTGACGGGTCAAATTGGCTTGCAGAACATGCAACTTCAGTTGTTCTTGTAGGAATTCTCATGCTTCTAGCAATTGGTGCTACGGCTCTTGTTGTAACTATGAGGAATTCAGATTTAGAATGATTCGTTTTCTCATATAGATGCCAATTATGATTTTTATTGGATAAATAGAGAAAAATTTGTTGGTACGAGTGCCGGGATTTGAACCCGGGTTCCGGCGTTGGCAACGCCGGGTGATAACCACTACACTACACTCGTGTAGGGCTTGCGAAGTCCGAATCGTTTTTCTAAGCGTCGGTCTGTTATGCTGAGAGCCTCTCAAGATTCTCGAGTATCGTATCTCGAGTCTGACGATAAAGTTCAATCGACCCTCCAAATGGGTCGTCTAGTCCCCAATCCTCTGCAATTGGCAACATAGGACAATGTACTCCACACCCCATGCTGATTATCATGTCCCAGCCATCTAATTCAATTTCTTCAATCGGCTTTGGTTTCAAGCCATTTGTATCAACATCAATTTCACTCAGGACAGCTAAAGAATTCTCTGCAACAGAAGAACCTGGTTTAGTCCCAGCTGATGCTGAATGGTGTCCCATATGACGAGCTAGAGCCTCTGCCATCTGGCTGCGGCAGGTATTACCAACACAGACGAACAACAGACGCATGTAACGTGAAGAAGTCAGGGCTACTTGAACTAATCACCAATAGACTGCAGTATTGATGTGATGAAAGTAGAAATTCATTCAATTCATCACAGAGTAGGCTTGAAGTAGGTCACACCTTGCGTTAAGAAACAATGTCAGATTCACCAATCTCTCATCATTCCGGCGAAACTGGAGTTCAACCAGCAGTTGAAGGGGGTGGAGATGCTTCGTCAGAACAAAAGGTCCAGATGGAACAAGCCTATGCACAAATGCGCCGAAAAATGCGGATGAGTCAACTGGATGAGGAAATCAAACACAAGGTGATGGTTTTATCTGGAAAGGGAGGAGTAGGAAAATCCACAGTTTCGGTTGGTCTAGCATTGTCTCTAGCCCGTCAAGGAAAGAAAGTCGGATTGATGGATATTGACATCACAGGTCCAAATATACCTAAAATGCTAGGTCTAGATAATGCGGATTTACATGTTGAGGACGGGCAAATTTTTCCCGTAATTGGTCCACATGGAGTCAAGGTGATTTCTATGGCTTTCCTAATTGAAGATCCAGATAAGCCAGTTATTTGGAGAGGGCCAATTAAGCTTGGTGCAATCCAACAATTCATCGGTGATGTGGCTTGGGGCGAACTCGACGCTCTAATCATTGACTTCCCACCAGGTACTAGTGACGAACCTCTAACTGTATCTCAAAGCCTTCCAGGAATCGATGGTGTAGTAATTGTAACAACACCACAAGAAGTTGCTCTCCTTGACTCTAGAAAATCTATCAATTTCGCCAAAACAATTTCCTTACCATGCCTAGGTGTCGTTGAAAATATGAGTGGATACACGATTAGAGGTACTACAGAACCGAACACGAAGATCAGTATCTTAGGACCTGCAGGAACTCCAATAGAAACTCAAACTGATGAAAATGGAGACTGGGGGATTACTTTGGATGTTTTCAAATCGGGAGGAGGGAAATCTGCAGCCATCGAACTTGAGGTTCCATTCCTTGGTGCTCTTCCATTTGACCCGGGCATAGTTCGCGGTGGTGATGACGGAGTTCACCGAATAATTGCAGAACCCGATGGACCAACTGCAGAGGCCTTCGATAATGTAGTTAGAAATGTTCTCAATGAGTTGGAAAATAGTAGTCGCCCATCAGTTCGAATCTCTTAGATTCGGACTTTTTCTTGTTTGAGCATTATTTTTCGGACGAGGGTTGACTTCTTGACTCAGTATTAACCCCGAAGTTACGAGGAACATGGCCGCTGGCTCGGGAATCTACATCTCTTGGCTGATGGGAGCCATTCTTATTTCAGTCGCTTTAATGCCATTGATGAAACCTCCTTGGGCAAAGATTCAGATGTCAGGTTTCGTCGATATGTTTCGACGCTATTGGGCTCATATGTTCGTCGTTTTTTCGGTTTACTTATGGAAGGATCTACTCGATCAGTTAGATAGAATTTTAATGGCAAATACGCAATTAGACATGACTCCTTACGTTTATGCAATTGAAGGAGATATTGTTCTTTGGATTCAAGATTCATTTCACAACGATTTACTTTCAGTGGGCCTAACACACTTCTATGTAATGGGATTCATGACTGCAACTTTCGCGTCATTCCTTTATCCAATTTACTTTGATGATAGGCATATGGCAGATAGAGTATCTCTCTCTATGTTCTGGGTTTATGTTTTAGCCATCCCATTCTATCTTTTCTTCAATGTAAGAGTAACTGGTGACCACATTCCTGCCATGGAGACAATTGCCTATGACCTAACTCCTGTTATTCATAATTGGTTTACTAGAATTGATCCTTTCACAAATGGTATGCCTAGTCTACACATTGGACTCCCTTTTGCAATCTGGTTAACTTACCTTAGATGGGATGAAGACAACCGCTGGAATAAATTTAGAAACTTATTAATGATCTATATTTTCCTTACAGCGTTCACAATTCTTTATCTGGGGATTCACTGGGTCTTAGATATCATAGGGGGGCTAATTGTTGCTTCAATTGCTGTCTCAATTACCGAGAGAACGCATGAACCAATTTGGAAATTTGCAGATGAACGCTTATTCACACGAAGATTCGCTCGTTTTCTTAGTGATCCAATTATCTCATTAAAGAATAATTACAGGGATTTAAAGAAGATTTTCGAGCCAATCCAAAAACCATCAAGCCAGCAGACTAGTGCTGTAATAGTTGCCGTTCTATTAGGAACTGGAACAGTTCTTCTTTGGGATGCAACACACCAAGATTTCCCTGTAGAGGGAGTAGAGTGGCCAACAACTGCAGCCGGTTCAGGTGGGTGGTTAGTTGGAGTTGAAGAATCACCAAGCGGCGTGATTGAAGTTTTTGCTTGGAATACTACAAATCTAGAGAGAAGTGACATTGAAGGAGCACCTTGGGCGACTCCCCCCGATGCAATAGTTTCGGACTCTAATTTTGTCTTATTTTCAGAGAATAGAGTGGATTATTATAATTGGAGTAATGTCGATGAATATCTTACACCGATTTACCAAGAATCAACTACTGAGATAATATTGGATGTATTCTTTGTTGATGATTCAAATGGAAGCACCCTTACAGGAATCGTGTTTGAAAATCATATTCAATTTCTATCAGATGAAGGAGAAGTAGTTCATGAAAATGAAAACGGACCTTTCATAATTTGTTCATCGACTGGTTCAATGATTGCATCAGGGAAATCTACAGATTCTGGCCCGATAGTCGAAATTTTCTCTTTTCAATCTCAATTCTCTCTTAGTTTTAATATCGATGTTCAAGCTGAAAAAATCACAGATGAACATTTAGAGGATATCTTTGATATTCCAGTGAATTATACCAGTGCAACAATAGAAGAACTTGAATTTGATTCACAATGGATTGCAGCTGTAATCAATATTGGCCCTATTAATCGAACTGTCCTGATTGATATTGTTAGTGGCGAGCAATTATTGCTATCAGATCCTGTTTGGCCTTCATCCTCAATTAGCCTAGCACATGGTAAAGTAGCATTTCTACAAATACCAAGATTCGACCCCACTCTTGATGAAGATGATTTGTTAACAGCAAGAGAATTGTTTCTCCACGACATTTCTGAAAATAGAACAAAACAATTGACTTTTGATGAAGAACTAGATCAGTCCCAACCTCAAATTCTCAATTCAGCAGTAGCTTACTTACAGGAAGATGATGATGGTGAGGTGAAGATACATTTATTCTTACTCGGAGAAACATTTGAACCGTATTCATCAATTATTTTGCAATCAGCAATTGTGCTACTAATTCCACTAATTATTCTTCGAGCATTTCAGTCCTCTCTTGAATCTAGAAAAATCATTATTTGAGGGGGTAATCGAAAAGATTACTCAGCCAAACGGAACATCTCATTCAAACTATATTGAGCCCTCTGAATAACTTCGGAATCCAGTTCAATTATTTGTTCTGGACGAGGGGCTCGAAGGGATTGAAGAATATCTTCTAATTGTGTCATTTTCATGTACTTACACATTACACAAGTTCCGATTAAATTAATCTCATTCTCTGACTCTGCTCGAACTCTATCTGCTGTTCCACATTCTGTAATCAGCATAATGTCTGGTTTTCCTTCTTGGCTTAGTTTCAATGCCTCATTCATCAATTTCTCACTACTACCAATAACATCACTCTCAGCCAACACGTCGGCATCGCATTCTGGATGACTCAATACCTTCAAATCAATTCCTTGAACTAATGTTCTTTCTCTCCAAGAACGAATCTTCGCCCCAGTGAATGTTGCATGGACGTAACATTCACCATCGTAATTTATGACTTCTTTCTTACCCGCTAGATGCTCTGTTAGATGCTTTCCCATTAGGCTGTCGGGAACGAAAATTATTCTGTCTCCTGGTAATTTTTCACAAATTTTGAGGAAATTACTACTGGTAACACAAACATCCACTTCTGCCTTTACCTCAGCACTAGTATTGATGTAACATGCAACAGGGGCCCCTGGATATTTTTCTTTCAACATCCTAACATCTTCTGCGGTTATGCTATCACTCAATGAACATCCAGCCTCTGGAGAGGGATGAATCACAGTCTTGTGAGGGCTGACAATTTTTGCTGTTTCAGCCATGAATCTAACACTGGAAAAAAGAATTGTACTCTGAGGTGCGTCGCGAGCCGCTTTCGAAAGTGTGTAGCTATCAGAGACGGAGTCAGCAACACCATAGACAATATCGGGTGTTTGGTAAGAATGAGCAATTAGGAAAACATCTTTTTCACGCTTCAATTCATTGATTTCAAGAGTTAATGGAGCAATAGTACGACAAGTTTCTAGATCCCATAAACTCATCTGCTTAATCGAATTCTGTAACCTTAATGCCTCTATTTCAATCTCTTCATCTGAATAGGATTTGAGCTCAATTGATCCACTAGGGAGGGGGGCTGAGGGCATCTGCATACTCATTTGATTTCACTATCCCCTCATGTGCAACCGCTTTGAAGTCATCTCATGTGCGGTAGTATATGGATGGCACGTCGATCCCTATGTGGGTTGAGGGAGAAATCCTACATATTGGGGCTGAAGCAAAAATTTTTGCAGGATCTTGGCTTGGTATGTCTGCTGTTCTAAAGATGCGAGAACCGAAGTCATACAGACATCCTTCACTCGATCGAAGATTAACTCGACAGCGATTAAGCGCAGAAGCTAGAGTTCTAAACCGATTGAATGCAATTAACTTCCCATCGCCGCGAATTTTCGATATAGATTTAGAAAATGGATGGATGCTTCTTTCGAGGATTGATGGTCGGCCATTATACGATGCCTTGCAAGATGGATCTGCAGGATTAGATGAAATCAAAAACTTTGGTTCTCTAATTAGAAGATTTCACGAAGAGGGGTTCTCACACGGTGATTTGACGACTCATAATGTGATGATTGACGAGAATAATAATTTGATATTAATTGATTTTGGGCTCTCAAAGATTGATTCGGAAATTGAGCAATTAGGTCTTGATATCCAAGTATTAAACGAGTGCCTTACTGCAAGTCATCATACTATTGAAAAATCTGTAGAATCGATGATTGATGGATATTGTAATGTGGATTCTGGAATTCAACCCTCTGCAAGTGAGGTTATCGAGCGATTTGAGGCGATAAGAGGTCGTGTTCGTTATCATGCATGAGGTGGATGAATGAGAATTTTATTCGCCACCAGTAACACAAACAAAATATCAGAGGCGGCAGAAATTCTTGTGCCTCTAGGACACTCTGTTGAAGGCCTCTTAATTGATGGAAATAGACCTATTTTCAATGAACCAAAGGAATTAGGGCTGGAAGCAGTAACTGAATCAAAGGTTGAACAAGCACTTGCCTTAATCAAAGGAACAGAATTTGAGGGGGCTGCTGTATTAGTCGAAGACTCGGGAGTTTTCACACATGCTTTCGAAGGATGGCCTGGGGCTAATTCGGCAGATGTTGTAGAGAAAATAGGTCTGGATGGAGTACTAGAGCGTATTTCTAAATCAAAAAACAGGGGTGGAGAGTATCGCGCAGTAGTCATATTATCTGATGGGAAGAATAATTGGAAAGCGGTAGGGGTCTGCAAAGGTAAATTCTCTGTGGAAAAACGTGGCATCAACGGTTTTGGATATGATCCTATTTTTATTCCTGAAGAAGGTGATGGACGAACCTTTGCTGAGATGAAATCGAGTGAAAAATCATCTATTTCACATCGTGGAGTCGCTATTAAATCACTTTCGCGACTTCTCAGCGACCCGTCAAGGTGAAGTGAGGAAACGTTTCGTATAGAGCGGGGGGAGATGGTTGGTCTCGTACAGTCGGCTATTCATGGCCATACTTATTTTGTTGGGAACTCCTCTATATCTCGTACTCCAAGGCGAGATGGAAATAGGCATGAGAGTCGCTTCAGGAGTAGTTCTCCTGGCTCTATTGGCTGTATTTGTATATTCAGGAAGAAAACCTATTCCTAATGTAACCAAAATACCGAAAGTGACTGAAGAAATTGAAGAGGAGATTGCTACTCCTATAATTGAAACAGAAACCGTTACTGAACAAAATGATGAATCAATCAAACGAAGCAGAGGTAAGGTGGCAGCACCAGCAGTACCTACGTCTCCAACGCCAATGCCACCTCCAGGAAGCCCAATGCCACCTCCAATGCCAATGCCTCCGACGGGCATTCCTGCACCTGCAATTATGGAAGAAGGGGGGAATGTAGCAAAACGTCTCGTCATAGATAGGGACGCACAGACTGAGATGGAAGCAGAGGTCGAATCTTTTGTCAAAGAACGACGTGAAAAGAGATCGGAAATAAGAGAACGAATTCAAAGAAGGCGAAGAATGGAACTTGCTGAGAGACGGGCAGCGAAAGTCAGAATGTGGACTGAACTCGAAGATGGAGAAGATCTTGGAAAAACACTCTCAAACCCTGATCATGGTCTTGAAGTCATCAATGAACCAGAAAATCCAGATGAATCCGTCCCTCTAGGAGTTTCATATGTTAGAATTGATGAAAATAGGATTCTCAAACTCAAAATTCCACTGAATGTAGAAACAAGCAAAGTTGAGGAAATTTCTCCAGAGATGCCGATTCCACCTAATTTACCTCCACCGATTCCTACCAATGGAGAATTGCCACCCCCTCCCGGACCACCAGGGATGCCTCCGCCACCTCCACCTCCACCTCAGTGAAATCTTCAAGCGAGGGGGGGTCTTGGGCGGCTCATGAGCGAGAAGGTTCTACTTATCGAGGACATTCCTGTAGAGGGTTCCAAACCAGCAGGAGGAGTAATTTCAGTTTGGACTCTGAATCGTCCAGAAAAATTGAATGCCTTGAATGCGGATTCGCATGTGGCTCTGAAGGAAGCATGCTCACGTGCAGAGTCCGATGATTCGGTTAGAGTTGTGATTATTCGAGGCGCTGCGCCTCTGCCAGCATCTGAAGGAAAGAGGCAGAAACCAGCTGCATTTGCCGCAGGAGCTGATATTTCTGAGTTTGTGGGAAAGAACTCCGACGAAGTCAGACCTTTCTTTGAGAACAATGCTTGGGAAAAGGTTTGGAACATGTCTAAACCAACTATTGCAATGGTAGATGGATTTGCTCTTGGAGGTGGAACTGAATTAGCCCTCTCCTGTGATATTAGAATTGCCAGTAATCGTGCTAAGTTTGGAACTCCTGAGATTAATTTAGGACTAATTCCCGGAGGCGGGGGCACTCAACGCCTTGCAAATATTCTAGGTTATGGCAAGGCTATGGAAATGGTCATGACTGGAAATATGGTGAACGCGGAAGATGCCTTACGACTTGGACTTGTCAACGATATTTGCGAACCTGAGGATCTCGAAGGCAGTGTAATGAAAATGGCTGAAAATATTGCTAGGAAATCCCCTTACACAATCAAAGTTGCAAAGCGGGCCGTACGGGCGGCTCTCGATCTTCCTATGTCTGAGGGGATTTTAGCCGAGCGCTCAGAGTTCGTTGCTTTATTCGATACCGAAGATAAAGAAATAGGAGTGCAAGCGTTTCTTGAACGTAAGGATGCGGATTGGGTTGGTAACTAATCAACCGTATGGGTACCCTCTGACCCACCCACTGGCCATAGGGTTCTCAGAGGGTAGTCTCTTTATTGGGATATATCGCTGCTCCAAAGACCATCGTGGCAGTGCCTAGTAATCCTGCGGCGGGCAGGGACTGTGACCCTCCATCTTCATCGGGGCTTTCTTCCTCCACTATAGTGAGAGGCTCTACGACTACGGTCCCAGTCATGCCGAACTCTTCATGAGGCTCACAGAGATACTCGTGGGTCCCGTTGGTACCGACTTCGAACTTGAACGAGTAATCCACATTCCTCGATGCATCCCCCGAGTCGAACAGACCGTCATAAGCTACCGCATTGTGGGCCAGAAGCTCCCCGCTCCAGAAGAATCGGATCGAATCCCCCTCAGTTATGGTTACTGATTCGGGCGAGAAGCGCAAGTTGGTACTATCTACAGTGACGACGACCTCCTCCTGGGAGAGGGCTTGCTCCTCTATCGTACCAGTGGTGAGTACTGCCAAGACAAGTATGGCGATTACTGGGAGAAGCCTCATAGTCAATTCTGGATAATCTGACTATTTACACCTTGTTTCGTTTGATATAGTCGGATGGGTACCCATTGATTTGGGTGTGAAAGAGAAATCATTCGGTTTTTCGAACGTTGACTGCGTTAGGCCCCTTAGGTCCCTCGCCAACTTCAAACTCAACGGAATCTCCGTCTCGAATGTTCCCTTCAACTTGGGATTTGTGAACGAAGAGGTCGTCTCCCTCTTCCTGTTCGATGAAGCCGAAGCCCTTTGTTTGATTGAACCATTTTACTGTGCCTGTTGCCATTATTTGAATGTGCGACGCCACTGGTACTTCAAGTAAACCTACAATCAATTATGATTTTGCAAGTTGTTGATGATTAGATGAAACGCCTAATTTCGGGAAATTCATTTATGCTCAAACGCTTGTTTGATTCCAATAATTAGATTATTCACTTACCCTTGAATCGTGGTGTACGACGTTCAACATATGATGCAATCCCCTCTTTAGCATCCTCAGATTGGAATAAATCTGATTGTAACTCTCGCTCTAAAGCAAGATGGTATTCTAATGGTATTTCGATACCACTTTGTACACTTCGCTTAATGTTTCCAATTGCTTTAGCAGCTGCAAGTGGCAGAGTGAATTGCCCCGCATAGTCAATAATGTCCATTCTGAATTCATCTAAACTTACACTATCATAGATATCATGAATCAGATCCATCTCTTTAGCCTCTTCAAATGAAAATTTTCGGCCCGTAACCATAATCTCCATAGCTCTTGCTTTCCCTACGAGTCGTGCTAGACGAGCAGTTCCTCCAGTACCTGCTAATACACCCAGAGATACTTCAGGCAATCCAATTTGGAAGTTGCCTTTGTGCGCGATTCTAATATCAGCTGCCATAGCAATCTCAAGTCCTCCTCCTACAGTATGCCCATTTAGTGCAGCAATTACTAGTTTAGGGGTTTGTTCAAGCCGAGATAGAGTTTCGTTAGCGTGTAAGCAAAAGAAGTATTTGTATCTTGGAGAAAGTGTATTTAGATAATTTATACTAGCTCCTGCTGAAAAGAATTTTCCGCCATGTCCAGTTAGTAAAATCACTGAGACCTCTCCATCAAACCTCGCATTGAGTATTGCCTGATCGATATCTTCCCACATTTCACGAGTGTAGGTATTTACGGAGGTTCTTCCTTCTTCTAGTGGTTTTCCATCAGTATCGGAAATAAGTTCGATAATCGCGATTCCATTTTCAGTAACTCCATAGTTCACTAATTTGTTCGGCATAGGCTCCAAGGTCGGCCATGATGTCATGGTGTTGCCAGTGAAAGCCGCATTATCAATCACTCGGAGAGTGAAATTAGCCTCAAGCATCAGATTCAGTAAAAGAAACAGCACCGCCGCGACGTTGCATCAAACGCCATTCTTGAGCAATCTCGTGTGCTCTAGAACTTGGTTCCCAATTGTCACGGGATAAGGATTTTCGGAATGGCATTCTAGATACCATTCGTCCATCTAGCAGTCTCTTTCGCCGTAACATTCCTAATTTCACTATAGGCCATAATGAACGACGAAATATTCCAGGTTGGTAGATCCACTTCATGAATTTTAATCCATCACCCTTCCGCTCTTGATCTTTCATCCAATAGTTTGCAATCATCTTGAACCCACGATTCCCTACCCGATTCAATAGAAAGCGGTTGATTGCACTCACTCGGACTAGAGGGACTAGTTTTCTTCTGATTTGTTTTTCATAATCTTCTTTTCCAGTTATGGAATGAGCCGCCATCACTCCACTAGTTATTGCATATCGCATTCCGAATCCCCACATGAAATCCTGTAGTCCGCCAGCCTCTCCAACGTAATATCGGCCATCGTGGATATATTTGTCAGGAATTGAAAAATCACCTTTACCCCCTACTCTTTTGATAGGAATTCTATTCAATTCATAGTGTTCTTCATACCATGCAATTGTTTCGTTCAGATATCGTGCAGATTTCTTCTGTTGTCGCCAAAGGCAAGTGCAAATCAAACCAATTCCATCAATGATTATTAGATACGAATATGCTCCTGGTGCGAGTTTATCATTCAGTTGGAATGTGACGTGATTTGGATGATCAGTGTGAAAAATTTCTCCGAACGCAATTGCACTAGAGTCCTTAGGGCCTGCTGCAATAATGTCACATTCATCTGGAGACTTCCTAGTTTCATAGTGAATAGTCGCTCCGGCATCTTGAGCCATGCGCTTGAATCCTTGGTCAATGCAATGCTCATCAGTTCCTCGTTCAACTACACGGAAAGCAACCCCGTCTGTTTTTGGATTAGTTATCTCATCGTCCGGGTGAACTAGGTCAATGATATCAAAATCATTGGATTTGAATTGATCTGGATTAAGTCCCCAATCACGCATTTCATCGAAGAAGTCCGTGTCGCTAGTCCAATTCTCTAATCCTTGGAAATCTCCATCAAAGCGAGCACCTGAATCCTTTCGAATCTCATGAACATGAACATCATATCCTTCTTTTGCTAGAATCGTTGCTGCTGAGAGTCCTGAAAGACCCGCGCCTAAGATGTCGATACGGCGGGTCATGATTATCCCAGAAGTGATCAGGCTTGAAGGGTTTCTATTAATTGTAGGACATTGAAGCGATGATGAGGGTTGACATAGGCGTGTCTGGTGTGATTGTCCGAGTAGAACCTCAGAACTTGGATGTAGAAGCATTGCGTGAGTTAGTTGAGACTGATGGGAGTGGATGCATAGTATCCTTTGTTGGTTTAACTAGAGGAGAAGCCGATGGAGCAGAAGTAAAAAGGTTAGAATTTGATGCTTGGCAAGAAAAATTAACCTCAGTACTTCATGATATTTCGACTCAAGCATTGGACAGATTCTCTGTAAATTTTGTTGTTATAGCACATAGGACCGGAGTGGTTGAACCCAAAGAACCAATTGTTTGCATTCATGTTTCAAGTAAACATCGAGATGAGGGATTCAAAGCTTGCTCCTGGCTAATTTCTGAATTGAAAGTGCAAGCGCCGTTGTGGAAAAAAGAGGTCAGAGAGGACGGTGAATTCTGGAAAGCCGGTTTAGGGTGATTCTCATTCAGATTAGATTCATCTTATCTGATTCACGACTGATGGAATATTTGAGGCAATACCTTCAACCATCATCCATCCGTGTCCTTTTACACCATCTCCAACTAATCGAATTCCTTCGATCCCCACATCCATCGGTAGTTCAGCACCCTGTGGTGCCCTATTGCAAGGCCAATTCCTATGGTAGCTGTGTACACAAATTTCCTTTCCATAATCAGAAAGCCAGGGAATTGCTTCATACAATTCGTCTCTTCCTTTGTTTATTTCTGATTTTATCGATGCATCGGGAACAAACTGATGTGTAATCATCAGATGTTTACCCTCTGGTGCGAGACTAGGCTCAGTAAAGGTGGGAATGACATACCCCCCAACTCTTTCTAAATCAGGAAGCATAGTTACTCCACTACTTCTAACAGGTATTTTTTCATCTAGAGCGAAGCAGAATCCTATGCCTCCCACCGCCTGCGTATTTCGGATTTGATTTTTTATATTTGTTGAAATTTCAAAATCGTTAGATAGTACTTTTAAGAGATTTTGATGTCCTCCATTGTGAATTATGGAATCAGTTCCAATCCAAGTTTTTTCTTCACGTCCTCTTCGACGTACTCCCACACAGAATCGGTTATGCTTTGTTTCTTCTTCTGAAGATCCAGGTAAGATGTCAGTGATTTCTTGACTTAGTTTGACCTTAGCTCCATTTTCTCGAAGATCTTTTCGTAGCCCATCGATGATTCCCTTGCATCCTCCCTTGGGTATGCTTGGCCTATCTGACCAGAATGAATTTTGTAGTATTTTGACTACAGTTGAAGCAGGCATCTGATCGAATTTCAAACTAATAGCAAAATTAGAGAAAGATTCCAGAAAATCAATGAATTCTTCACTTAAGTAGCGTTTTAACCAGGTTCTTCCATCTTCTTTCTCATTAATCCAAGGCTCATTTGCACGCTTAGAAAGTACATGGATTAAATTTATACTATCTTTTTTCGAGAACCATGGCAAAATTCCAAACTTAGATTTTGCAGATCGAAATTCGCCATTCTTAATTTGGCATGCAAAATGATTAGTAGGAAGTAACTCGACTCCTTGATTTCCTAGTTCGAGTCCTCCTCTATTCTTTTTTCCTAGTATTAGATTTGCAAAAGGTCCTTTCCTACCATGTGGAATCATGTGAACTGCACCTGTTGGGATTTGATATCCGTCATGTTCGTGCTGAGTGAATCTACCACCTGCGAATGACATCCGCTCGAGAACTTCTACCTCCATATTTTTTCTCTGAGCTAATTTTGCTGCAGATAATAGTCCACCAATTCCCGCACCAATTATCAATGCTTTTTGTTGCTCCATTATTTCTCCTCCGAATACACTAATGCACCCGTTGGGCACCATAGAAGACAACGAAGGCAATCTGTACAATTATCCTCAATCACCACACAAACCCCCTCGACAATTAGAGCATTGTCTTTGCATGTCATTAGACAATAAGAGCAACCTACACATAAGTCGTCGATTACACTCAGTTTAGCTGTTTCAGAAGTGGGCCTATCATGCTCAACCCCGGATTTTAATTCGGGAATCTCACCCGGCGTTGCCTTCTTCTGAAACGCTTCTGACACAAATGTCAGTAACTATTCTGGTATTTTACACAATGGATGCCCTCCGCACCTCTGATTAGTGAGGTATGCACCCCAAGTAACAGGCGGTTACAGATGAAGGATTCAATCAACGGAATTATCGACATTGGTTCGAAGAAAGTAGTCGCTCGGGAAGCAGTAGCAACAGGTTTGATACGATTATCTCCTGCAAGTTTAGATCTTGTTCTTAATGGCAGATCTCCTAAGGGTGATGTCAGAGAAGCATCTACTGTCGCAGCAATTCAAGCGGTAAAGGAAACTCCTAGAATGTTACCTCATTGTCATCCAATCCCAATTGAAGGTTGCACAGTTGACTGGCAAGTAGAGGATGATTCTCTCAGGTGTACAGTCAGTGTTCGGACGCATTGGACAACAGG
>NTJR01000014.1 GCA_002457595.1 Marine Group II euryarchaeote MED-G36 | reverse complement strand
GTTCGAGGATTCTGGAGTAGTGAGTGATAATCAATGCTCCAGATTCGCTACCGCGAACTGCCGTGTTGATTCCCTTCGCGACAGTGCGGATTCCATCGATATCGAGTCCCGAATCGGTCTCGTCGAGTATGGCTAACTTCGGTCGCAACAGCATCAATTGGAGAATCTCGAAGCGCTTTTTCTCTCCTCCGCTGAATCCATCGTTGACATAGCGACCGAGGAATGAACGATCGAGGTCTAGTTCTTTCATCGCCTGTTTGAGTTGTTTGCGGAAATCACTACCCTTCGCAGCCTCTTCTCCGCGAATCGCGGCGACGGACTTACGCAGGAAGTTGCCAACCTGAAGTCCAGGAACCGCCTGAGGGTATTGGAAAGATAGGAATACACCGGATCGAGCCCTCTCCCACGGCTCCATTTCCAAGAGGTCCTTGCCGTCGAGTTCGACGCTGCCTTCGCTTACTTCGAAGTCAGGGTGACCCATGATGATGTTCGCAGCGGTAGTTTTTCCGCTGCCGTTTCTTCCCATGATGGCGTGGATTTCACCAGCAGGGATCTCGAGGTCAATTCCGCGAAGGATAGGTGTGTCGTCAATTCCTGCATGTAGATTATTAATCTCAAGTACCGGCTTTCCTGCTGACATCGAGTTTCCCCTCAATGTGTCCGATGTAACACCCCTTTTGAACCCGACCATCGTAGATGGTCATTAAAAGTCTGAATCTAACGGGGTCAATCAGAAGTATGAGATTCGTCACCGAACACTATGGCAGAGGAAGACGAGTTGACATCTGCTTACCGTCTTCAGATTGAATCTGCAATATCTAATGAAGCACAAAAAAGGATTGCTGAGAATCACAATCCCGAAGAACTTCAGAGACTTAGAGAATTGTCTATAATTTCGTTATATCGTTCACAACATTCAGATTTAATCCCGGCTTTGATGGCTAGGTTAGGTTCTGTAAGAGCCGCATTGGACGGGCATGGGGGTAGCTTGGTAATTTCATCAGCCTCTGATGAGAAATTGAATTCTGGATTACAAGTAATGGCTCTTGTAATCTCACTTGATGGTGCCTGTATTTCTTGCGGAGCTGCACCTGGGACATTAAAGGGCATTCAAGATGATCTATTGATGGATGATGAGATTGTTTCAATTCAATTTGACTCTTCAATGTTAGAATGGTTCGACGAGATACAACGGGAATTCATCACCAAGTATGGTGGAGTAAGTTTCGTTGAGGTGTGATTATGGTTGAAGCAAACCGTCTCGATGCTCTTCGTTCTGCTCATGTTGAAGATGTAGAACGTCGCTCTGTCCGACATAGCATTAGAGTTGAAGATTATCTTGAAGTTTTACATGAATTGGAATTAGTTGAAGGAAAGGCCAAACCGGCTCGAATTGCTGAAATGCTTGCAATATCTCGACCTTCAGTAACAAAGATGCTGAAGAAATTGGATGAAGATGGGCTAGTTGTATATGTAAGATATCAGGGTGCTAGACTTACAGATAAGGGCCGTAATAATGCGATCTCTTTACGTGAAAGGCATGGATTAATTGTGCGATTCCTTAGGATTCTTGGCGTGGATGAGAAAACCGCTCACGCAGACACAGAAGGAGTTGAACATCATCTCGCCGAATCAACCCTTTCTGCTCTTCGTGAATTTGTTGAGAAGGCTGAGTCAGACCCTAATTGGTGGAGCTCTAGACTAAAGTGACTGAAGAGTCTTGATGGCACTGGGGGCTAGCCCTAATACTGCAAGTTCGTCTCCCTCAATTACTCGAGCATCCGAAGCAGCGGCTCCTGCAATATCATATGCTCCGGCCTTACCTTGCCAAGAATTACTTGAAATTAGTTGCATAATTCTCTCTTCTTCTAATTCATTGAATTCAACAATTGCCGATTCCGTCCAAATATTAGTTGTCCAACCTCGATGCAGTTTGTATTTTCCAGTTCCACCTGGTGGATAGATGATAGCAGTTGATGACCAAACTCGATGTCTATTACCGGAAAGACGTAACAACATCGCCAATGCGTGCTGCTCATCAATAGGCTTACCAAGTGGCATCAAGGGGTCATCAGGGTCTGTGACAATCGTATCTGCTACCAAAATAATGTCGAAATCAGCTTTTTCAGACAGCCTACTAATTTCCATTTCCTCTGCAGCTGCATGAGCTTTAGCTAAACAAGTATATTCAACTTGTTCTTCAACAGGCTCACCCCATTTTGGTTTTGGTTCTTCGAAATGTAAAGGTCGAGTAGTTAGTTCTAGATTTTGCATGTGTTTTTCTAACCATTCTTTGCGTCGCTCAGATGCGGAGGCAAGTAGAACATGTAGCAATAAAGCACCTCACATATCTATACGTATTGCACAAATTGGGCAACGAGTAACTGTCAATTCTTTTGACACTTCAAAGCGGCTTGAACATTCAGGACAAATCACTAGTCTATTTAGGGGGATTAATTCGGGTAAATCTAATCCCTGTAATTCTTGATTCAAAGCAGGGAGTGGTTCTGCAACGACTTGTTCTGGGACAATCGGCGGTGTATTGGGAGTCGCCATTTCAGCCACATTAGATTTCATTTCTCGTCTAATTCTTCTCGAGCTTCTTGTATCCATGGGTTCATTTTCAACTATTTCTACAAGTAAAGAAGTATCCTCTGGCTCTACAAAAATATCATCTTCATCAATTACGTCAACTACATCCTCTTCAAGCATCACAGAACCTTTTGCTTTCTTCTTTCTTGAGCCCCCCATCCAATTTACAGCACGAACTGCTAATGCCCCAAGAACAATAGTACATAGCAGAAGAATTGCAAGAGCAATTCCTCCTAATAGAATATTGAAAGACCCCTTGTCTAGTTCAAGAGTAATCCTCAATTGTTCTAGAATATCTACAGGTCCGTTATCTTGAGGAGAATCATCGAAAATTGTACTTATCTTCCATCCTTGGTTTGAATAGTGAATAATAGCAGTTTCACTCCCAGATGGTGCTCGATCCATAGAGTGAATCCAACCGTTCCTGACTTTGTTCGAGATAGCGATCCAATTTTCTTCAGCATTTATCATCCCATAGTGTATCTGTGGTCCATTTGGACCAACCATGTCGTACATTATTTGAATACCTCTAGAGGACTCTTGGAATCTCACATTCGACATCCCAAGTGCGTCAATAATTATTGATTGATTGTTTATTACATTGAATGAATCATCAACAATCATTGAAACTAGTTTTGCATTCACTCCATTACCTTCTCTCCAACTAACAATTAATCTAGATTCTCCATCTATATTTTCAGCATACATCTTCGCTAACGAGGCCTCATCACCAACTGCCTTCTTGTAACCCCAAGACGAAATATCAAGGTCACCATGAGAATACCAAAGACCCAATCGATCAATTCCTGAAGTGTCATTTCTCATTGATTGATAGAGAATATGCCCCTGTTCATCCTCGCCAAACTCTATCTGGACGGGGTCTGTTTGTCCTGAAATGACGTCAATATCTGATATTACGTTTGGAGTCAATGCCCAATCTCCTGATGAAGTAGGGGCATCTGCTTGAAGAACAAATATACTGGTAAGATCTTGATTAGATCCTCCTGTTAATGTGTCTCGTAAATATCCACTAATCAGAATTTCAGTTCCATCCAAATCCATATCTATTCCCCAATATTTTCCATCTGACAGTAATATGGGTTGGATTAAGTCCTGAATTGGTGTCATGACACAACTAGAGTCAATAGTAGAATATGAAATAGTTTGTTTCAGGAAACCATGTGTGTCGAGGAATCTTCTAGTCCACACTATGTGTGCGTACTCGTCATCTGTTGAAGCTACTGCTAAATCACCAGACCAGATGTCTTCCATCGTATTTGTACAAGCGGTCAAACCATTATCAGAGTTTAATCTATACAATGATAGCCCTCCATCTAGGCTAGTAATAACAATCCCCTCTTCGCCCAAATAAATAATTTCGACAGGAGATTCACCCAGTGCAAAGTTCATTGCTCTTTCACCCGAAATGATTGCCTTGTCTACAAATAGAGTCCATTCAATTTCGTTATTATCCCACTGAAGATCAGTTAACCCCTCTCCTCCTATTTTGATTTTTATTTCTAAAGGTCCTTCTTTTTCTGCAATTATTGCAAAATTTACATCTTCAGAACTCGCTCCCTGAACATACTGTATAATCGTCGAAGAAGTTAATTCCCATCCTCTGCCTGTATTTAGGTACAATTCTACCTCAACATTTTCTGCAATACCAGAACCAAGGTTTTCAATTTTTGCAGAAATCTGAAATTGCTCCTCAGGCCGTGGTATTGCAGGCAATGTTTCTATTGCTCCAGGCCGGAAAGACAGGTCTACTCCTTCCGGCCGTGGTAATACTGAATACCCAATTTCGAGATAATTATCCTCCTCATCTATCTCATCAATCGAGTTTTCAGGATCAATTAATAGAGCAATATTCTGAGTTCCTACCTCGAGAGGATTCCAGTACAAAGTGACTGTGACTATTTCTCTTGCTTCTATTGAAGGCAAGGTCAGTTCATACTTTCTTACTCCATTTTCAAGTAAATATATTACAACATCGGTGGCGAGTTCGTCACCATCATTTCGAATTTCTGCACTAACATCTACGAATGAATTAACATATGTACTTCCAATTGGAATGTTCCATTCTGAAACTGTAATTCCACTACGAAACATAAGGTCAGGCGCGGGAGGGATATTGTCAATTTCTATGGACATACGAACTTCTTCAGATTTGATTCCACCTCCACTCAATATCCTCAATGAAATACGATGAGGTCCATCAGGGAATTGAGTACTGTCCCAGTTGAAACTATACGAATCTGAGTGACCCCCCTGCCCTGTATTGATGACGAATTCTTCAACCCAATCTTCTTTCCCTATTCTCCATTGTAGTGATCCTCCATTAACAGTTTCAAAATCACCTTGAAATATTACGTCTCCCTCTAATAACTCTTGTGAACGAGGTGTCGATAAATTGATTTTTACTCGTCCAATATTATGATCAGCCTCTTGACTTTCACTCCATTGATCAAATTCATTTCGGGCTTTCAAGGAAATCTCAATTTTTTGAGCGTTAATTTCATCTTCAGCAAAATCAGGAATTGAAAATTGTGTTGACCAATTTTCGGTACCTTGGGCCGTATGCCAATCAACTAACACCACCTTTTTGGTTGGAGAATCCTCTGGTTTGTGAGTATAAGTGATTTTTATTTTGACCTCTTCAATAGTTCCATTTTCGTGGCCTTGTTCGCTGATATTTCCTTTCACCGTATAGGTCTCGCCTTCAATCAACCAGAGGTTAGCAATAGGCCGGTGAATTTCCAGCCATTCACCATCGCCTACAGGGGGTGGTGGATCACCTCCTCCAGTAGAATTATTTCCTCCTCCACCTCCACCGCCGGTTCCATCAATTAAACCAGATAGGGCCATAGTTCCATCAATTATGCCGAATCCATATTTATCGTTCCAAGTGTCTGAAGCGCTTGGTTGCGATGCCGACCCTCTTGAATCTGAGAACTCGTGTAGTAATTGTTTAACCTCGTCAGGATCAAGATTCTTTCCTTCTTCCTCTGCTGCATTTAGGAGAACTGCAACAAACCCAGCAACAGCCGGGCAGGCCATGCTAGTTCCACTCATCTCTACATAACTATCTTCAGCAAGTGCTTTTGGAGTCCCCGGAATTGGGCTGGTAGATGCAGCATGACTAGCTGACATGATGTCACTGCCTGGTGCGACGACATCTGGTTTCAACTCATCTTGATCATCATCATCTCCATCATCTTCTCTTGGTCCTGAATTTGAGTATGAGGCAATAGAGTCATCATCTCTGTTTATTGTATCCTTATCTTCTATTGAGCCGACTGTGATGGCTGAATCTGATGCTCCAACAGAGGTCACTCTCCTATATCCGTCATTTCCAATTGCGGCAACTGGCACAACTCCAGCATCTGCAGCGGCATCTACTGCTCTTGCTTCTGCATTGCTACCATTATCACCTGGGTCATTGCCCGTGGGGCTCGAAGCACTTCCAAAGGACATTGACATAACATCAATGCCATTACTTGAGTCATTGTTACCCCAGTCATTATCAGCGTTAGCAGCAACCCAATTTATTCCCTTGAGAATAGCTGCTGAATTTGTATTTCCAATATCTGTGAAAACTTTGACATCGATAAGGTATGATCCGGGAGCATATCCTTGGTTTTCTCGACGTGAATCTCCCGTTCCAAGAGCTATTCCTGCAACATGAGTCCCATGCCCATCTCCATCATCTGGGTCAAAATTGCCATCCGAACAATCATTTTGACTGAAAGAGGTAGCATCACACCCCGCTATCCATTTTGGATCGGCTAAATCATTTGGCTCGTTAGTATTGTCATTATTATTATCTGAGAAATCATCCAAAGAGAAGTGTTCATTATCCACTCCGGTATCTAAGATTGCAATTACAATTCCAGATCCATCGTAACCAAAGTCTTGTAGTGTGTCTGAATAAACATCAGATGACCTAACTTTAGATCCTCTTGGAGCAGTGTCTAGATAAGGAACAAGAACATTTTGTTCTTCAATCATTATCACTCCATCTAGTTGCCAGATGTCAATTAGGGCACTCACAGGGACGTGATCTAGAACTACACTATCTAAGACATCCATTTGGAAAAACCATGATCCTTCTTTTTCCCAGCCGTGATTTTCTAATATTCCCAGTAATTCAGAGATGTCGCTAGGTCCTGGATGCCAAGCATAGTCTACAACTATGGCTACAGTTCCTTTTCCATCATCTCCAATAATCGATGTTGAGGAGATTGACTCTCTTTCTCCTGCAATTATCCTCTGAAGTCGATCATCCATACCATCCGAATCGAGGTCATACCAATAACCGAACCACCACTCTGGTTCTTCAACAGGAAATCCTGCATCAAAGGGAGGCATTCGAACAGAACGGTCAGTCAATTCACACTCAATCTGACCGCACATCAATGCCGGAGGCCACGATAAATCTCTTTCTGAAATCTCATCATTCACTTCTAAATCAGAATTTTCTGAAGTGGGTAGAGCTGAGGATGCGATACTAAAATCGAGTATGATTAGCATCGCTGCTATTAGCAGCGGATGTAGATTCAGTCGACTTCCAGTCATGGCTCTGCAAGCAGAGCCTGCAATGTTCGGGGTATAAGCCGAACCCGTCTTGGTGCCCAGAAAGTGTCATCATGGCCATCTCAGGTGTTTGTTCGAATGTGCACAATAAAGTGTGCAAACTTCGCCATTCAATTGTGGAAATACCTCTCCATCACAAACTGGACAAATGACTTGTTCTGCTAATTCTTCCAACCATGCTCGGCGTGTTTCTAATTCATCACCTTCTTCACGGAGCTTACGCATTATTCTAGCCGCCTCTCCTTCGAGTTCCTTCCCCGCTCCAGTCCAAGGGTCAGAATCGATACTTCCCATATTCGCAGTCGCGGCATCACGGACGGCTTTAGATGTACTAGAACCAGCAATCGAAATATCAGCAGCGTCATCCAACGGAGACGGTGCACCTTTAGCAATCAGTCGAGCGAGTGCCCAAGCCAGCATGAAACCTCCTAAATGCGCCATGTGAGCAACATTAGAGAATCCCTCTCCTTGTTCGATTTGATACATATTGTATACTTCTAATCCAAGTCTAAATGCAGCAATCATCCATACTGGCCAAGCACGAATAAAGAAGAGTAATGGAAATTCAATTTTATCGTTTGGCCAACAAGCCATATATGCTCCCAAAATCCCGAAAGCAGCACCTGAAGCACCTAATGCTGGAGTGTAAGAATTAGGATGTAATAGAGTCCAAGCAATGTTGCCCCCTAGAAGTCCAATAACGTAAATCAAAAACCATCTTTTTGGCCCCATTCGTTGTTCCAAAGGGACACCAGCAAGAGCGATCACGAGAATGTTCCCAAGAACGTGGATCCATCCTGCGTGAAGCCAAGCTGCAGTTACCATTCGGTGAGCTTGAATGGGATCGTCAACACAAGCGGGAATTAAACTAAAAAATCCAATTGCTGAAAAATCCAAAAACCCCATGTCTAGAACCATTTGGTAGAATGTCACTAGAAGCAAAGACAATACTGTTGCTAATGCGACACTAGTCCCTTGTTTGACAGCAACAATATAGGGTGCTAAAGCAACCGCTAGGAAAATGCCAATTGCTAGAAAGTCAGAACCTGAAAGTCCCATCCAATCCGGCTCTATTGCGCACCCGGTCATATCGTTCTCCACTTGTCACACCAGCCTCAAAGAGATAGGCGCTTCTATGGAACCACTCAAACGCACACCACTCGTGGAGGGTAATATGGGCGCGCGAGAATTGCTATCAGTCAATGGACTGGTAGTCAATCGCGGTGCGCGCAAGGTTCTGGATGGAGTAGATTTCTCAGTCCGCGAGGGTGAAGTTGTCGCACTTGTGGGTGAGAATGGCTGTGGTAAGACAACTCTTCTCGAATCAATGGCAGGTTTACATTCACTTTCAAAAGGCGTAGTGACTCGATTTGATGGCGGAAATGAATCCGTAGTGCGTGATTTCGATGGTAATAGAGGAGACATCTTAGGTTTCGGCCTGACATTACAAAGTGATGGCATTTGTGGTGAAGAAACGGTTCGTGAGAGGATCATAACTGCAATCCGAATTTCCGGCCATAGTCCTGAAGATTCGGTAATTGACGAGATGTTGTCCGATTGGGGACTAGGCCATCGTGCCAGTGACAATGTTTCTCAACTCTCGGGGGGTCTTCGTCGACGAGTTGCAGTTTTGTCAGGGCTCGCTCCTGCAGTCATGCGAGCAGACCCCACAGTTGTCCTTCTAGATGAGCCCTCAGAAGGTCTCGACAAGGCCTCTAGAGAATTGTTAGCAGGATGGATTCGTTCTCTTTCTTCACTAGGTCATTCAATTGTAATTGCAACGCATGATTATGAGATGATCTCAGTAGCCGATAGTGTAGTCTCTTTCGAGTCAAATGGCAGCCTCAGCATTTCTCCGGGTGAATCTCTTGGCAATGCCTCAAAAATTCCTTCACCAACTACTATGGTAGATGTTTCAAGGTTCTCTGAATTCATCAATTGGGCTTGGCGAATGGAAAAGCGAAATCCAATAGACACCATTGGTCGAGCAACACCTGCACTGGTCGCAATGTTGCTCGCATTCACCTTTGCGACCGATATTGTGCGGTCAACAGAAAATTACGACTTAATCGCCGCATTAGTGCTTGCTCCTGCATTCATCACGGCAGTGGCTGCTCCGGCTTTGCTGAAGCGACTATCAGAGGAGAGAGTAGGAGATTGGTGGCGCGCTATGACTGGTTCATGGTCGCGCGCAACATTCTCAGTTGTTGGTGCATCGTTCATCTTGCCGATTCCAATTCTCTATCTTTCTTGGTTTGTTATTGCTGGAGATATAGATTCGAGCACCAATGATCAGGTTTTGAAATGGCTTTGGCTTCCTGCTCTTTCAATCATAGATGTCAGCGCAGCGGCTGCAGCTTTGCATCTGATGGTGTCTGACCTGCGTAGAGCGAGTGCTGCCGCAGGTTCACTATTACTACTGGTTCTTGTTTGGCCATTCCTTGAACTGACCAGTGCATTAGCAACAATAATGGAATCTGGAATGAGTTTTGAGTTGGCTATTGGTGAACCCCTTTCTGATATTTTGATTTCGAGTTTTTCTGCAGTTTTAGTTTGGGGTGTTGCTGTAATCATCCCAGATGAGTAAGGGGATGGTTTCTTCACTCAATGGTTTGGGGCGTTACTAATGAGAGGTCAAGAATCACTTGGTGTAAAATTGACTCTATTTGGAGTCAGTGTTGCAACTGTGGCTGCATTGTATGCTCTATTTGCTGCCCCTTCGGTAAATGCTGAGGCATTCACGGCTCCTGATGCATATCGAATTCTATACTTTCACGTACCATTCGCATGGTCTTCCTTCCTATCTTTCGCAATGCTATTCATTGGTGCAGTCATGTGGTATATCAAGCGTAGTGAGGTAGGTTGGATTTGGTTCCAGACTGCCTCAGATTTAGGTTTGATATTTGGCCTCGGGGTCGTCACATCCGGACCTATTTGGGGTTCTGCAGAATGGGGTACTCCTTGGGATTGGGGCGATCTTCGTCTCAACACATTTGGTCTTCTTACTGCAGTAGCCATGTTCCTAGTTCTATCAAGGCGCTCACAGCCTGACACCCCTGCAACTAGAGACACTCTGTCAGCGATTGGTCTGTTTGGTTTCGCTCTAGTTCCAATAACGGCCCTTGCCACTACTTGGTATCAAGAGAGACACCCTGGTGTTCTAGTCATTGAAAGTGAAGATTCTGGCCTTGACCCTGAAATCAAAACCTTGCTTTTGCTTTCCTTTTTCATCTTCTGCATAATATTCGCTGGCTTTGTTCGTCTTTCCAATCACCGATATCGACTTGCTGCACAGTTGGAACAACTCAAGTCAGATCTTGATAAGGGGGCGATACAATGACAGGTATCGTTGAGGCATACGCTGCATATACCATGATGCTAGGTCTACTATTGTATCATACCAAGACTCTTTTCAGCGAGATTAAATCTCTAGAATCGAGTCTTGAAGAATTAGATTCCTCAAATTCAAATGAAGAAGAGTAAATCTTCCAATAAGTGGCATCGGCCCCCATTAGGGGCCGAATTTCTGCCCCGACCGGTTCGGGAACCATTCAAACGGGGGACATTAGCCGAATCGCCGAGGGAGTACCATGGCGAGCGGAGCATTTTGCATTGCATGCGGTTCGCCACCCCCTCTAACTTCGCAGAGATTATGTGATGGCTGTCTCAGGGAGAGAACTACGTTTTCTCAAGTCCCAGATCGAATTCAACAGTACCGATGTGCCAAATGCTCAATGCATGAGGTAGAGAAACGTTGGGTGCGAATTGAAGATGAGGAACTGGGAGAGGTACGACTTCGTGAGAATCTCAATGTTGTCGAAGGAGCTACTGGAGTCTCGGTTGATATGGCATATCAGCCAATAGATGACCGGACTGCACGTTTGCATGTGACTATCGATGGTCGTCTTGAAGGACTTGAATTCAGTGACAATTATGAGGTCTTATTGCAGACTAGCAATGCTGTTTGTCCATCCTGCACCCGTAAAGCGGGTGCTTATTTTGAGGCGACAATGCAACTTCGTAGTGCAGGTCGTCGTCTTGATGATGATGAACTCAAATCACTAAGGGGAACTCTTGATGAACTTCTTGATGAAGTAGAATCAGACCCTATGTTTTTCGTTACCAAAGAAGGCCCGGTAACCGGAGGTTGGGACCTTCAATTAGGTTCAAAATCCCTAGCGAGAACTTGGGCTAGGAGGCTTGTGAAGCGATTTGGTGGGACTGTAAAGGAAACTTCGACTCTAGTTGGTATGCGAGAAGGTATGGAAGTAACACGACTTACCTTGAGTTATAGAAAACCAGCATACGGTTTGGGCGATGTTCTTCGATGGAAGAGAAATTATTGGCTCGTTGACTCTTGGCAGAAAGATGGTCCAACACTTCGAAGATTGAATCGTAATGAGCGAACTGGAGCCACATGGCGAGACATGGAGAAAACCTCGGTTGCTTGCAGTTTAAGCAATCAAAGAGTTGTTGATGTCCTGAATAGGGACTCATCTGGAGCTGAAGTGATGAATCCTGAAGATTTCCGTGTCGTTACTGTTGCTTTACCCTATGATGACGATGGTTCAAGCCCGAGTCTCCGGATTGCTTTCATAGAAGACTCATGGATGGCATTACCAGGACACACGAGGGGGGACTGAGAATGTCAGATGTTGATTTTTCAAAACTACTCGCTGAATATGACACTAGGGATATGGCCGGATTCACTCGGAAATTTGTAGATGATTTAACCCAAGCATTCGCGACAAAGATGGATGTCGATGTTGACTCAGATTGGAGCGGTGTACTTTGTCTTGGGATGGGTGGTTCAGGAGCGGGAGGTATGTTCCTTCAGTCTCTTGCAGATCAATCGGGAGGCTTGCCATTCGTAGTATGGCGGGACTATGGAGTACCATCGTGGTGGGGTCCTGATTGGTTAGTAATTGCAACTTCATATTCTGGGAACACGGAGGAAACCCTCGATGGTGTTAGAATGGTTCTCGAGGAAGGAGGAACTGTTGTAGGAATTTGCTCTGGTGGAGAACTTGAGGAGTTGCTTGAAGAAAACGACGAGAGTTTGTGTTTAACTGTTCCATCAGGTCAAATGCCCCGCTCTGCTTTTGGACATCTGTTTGGTACTCAATTAGCGGTATGTTGGGCATTGAATTTACTTGCCAAACCATCTGAAGAAGAGTTAACTTCGATGCTTGACAGACTTCGTACTGCTTCCCAATTGGCTGATGTCGAGAATGGAGACGGAATGACTGGAACGATTGCTCAAACTATGTTGGGCAAGCAAATTGGAATCATTTCACCCACGATGTTAGGAGCGGCCGGCCGGAGATTTACAGCTCAATTAAATGAGAACTCAGATCGATTTGCAAGACCTGTTGAATTACCTGAAATGAATCACAATGAGATAGTTGCTTGGTCTACTGATGCCTCAGAACAATGCATTCTGTATCTGACATGTGAGGGAATGCACCCTCGCGTGGGCGCGCGTATTGATTGGATGGTTGAGAACATCGAAGCAACTCCTTCTTGGATTATTGATTGTGAAGGAGAGAGCAATTTGGAGAGTTTGCTCTACGCCACTCATATCACGGATTGGATTAGTATTTCGCTCGCATTACTCAACCAAGTCGACCCATCGAGTATGGCTTCCATAGATGGCTTGAAGGCTCACCTAGCCACAATTCAGTAAATTGGCCCAAGCACAAGCCTTGGGTCCGGATACTTTGCCAAAGCTTCTTCTCGCATATCCGGGGCAACAACTCCCGGCAAGTCATGAGTCTCTGGTTTTACAAGAGATAGTTGGAAGTGTAAGTGAGGATCCCAGCCACCATTCTCATGTTTATCTCCCATCCAACAAATTACTTCTCCTGAATTTATTTTCTGTCCAACGAACTTACCTTTGATTGAAGCCGCATTCAGGTGGCCATACAATGCCCATACTGGTGTCCCTCCAATATCGTGTTTGGTGATTACCACATATCCATAGTCACCATCAGCAGGGTTGTATCCGAAGTGTGAGATTTCTCCATCATCAAATGCCATACAAGGCGTGCCTACAGGGGCTCCTATGTCTATGCCGATGTGGAGGAACCTTCCATCCGAGAAGAGATCTGTTGAGTACATTCCAGGACGTAATTCATCATATCTTCCTATGTCATATTCAAACTTGGAAGGCGAGTAATCCCCTGTTGTGAAGTCTCGTACTTCGTACTCTTCAGGAAGGTGGACAACAGGGTGGTAACTTTTGGTCTCCCAGTCAATCATGACCCGCCGAGGCGGACTCAAGTCATCATTCCTCCTCATCAGCCTCTTCCGCGAGAGCTCGAATCCCGCTCTTTTCTCTGAGGTCTTTCGTGGTTTTAGCGCCCAATTTTTTCAGCATCTCAGTCTGCCGAATGACGTTCCCCGTTCCTTCAGTAAGTTGGTTCGAGGCCTTTTCGAAGGCAGTCTGAGCTTGATCCAATTCGAAGCCAATGGCCGTGAATGATTCAAGGAACAGCACGACCTTGTCGTAGAGCAACCCTGCGCGCTCAACTAGTGCAAGTTGATTCTTCGATTGCTTCTCCTTCTTCCAGAGATCCTGAATCATCATCAGAATGACCATGATAGTCGTTCCACTGACAATCTTGACTCGTTGGTCTGCAACAAGTCCTGTGTAGAGTTCAGGGTTGTACCGCATGGCATCGATATAGGCGCTCTCTAGAGGCACAATCATGAGCACGAAATCGAGAGTATTGATGCTCTTCATGTGGCTGTAATTGGCCGAGGCGAGTTTCTTCACATGTGACTTGATTGATTCGCAGTGTTCCTTCATCGCAGCCTCTCTTTCATCCTCATCTGTGGCATTGACGAACTGTGTATAGGCTGTTAGTGAGACTTTTGAGTCGAGAACGACTTGTCTGTCACCTGGAAGGTTGACTACGAAATCTGTCCTCTTTCGACTCTTATCTGCAGCGGTCTCAGATAGTTGTGTGACATAGTCACGTCCTTCTTCGAAGCCCATGCTTTGAAGCAGGTTCTCGACCACGACCTCACCCCATGCACCTTGGGTGCCAGAGTCTCCCTTCAGTGCATTAGTCAAGGCCTGAGTATCGCTTGAAAGTTGAAGGCCAGCCTTCTCTACAGCGCCTATCTTAGTCTCTAGAGTGGTCTCTCGTCGAATCCTCTCTCTCTCGACTTGTTCCACACTGTTGAAGTAGTCGCCGAGAGATTTCGAAAGGTCTTCTGTCGCCTTTTTGAAGCTCCCCTCCTTCTCCTTATCAGCCGCTTCTACAGCATCTGAGAAGGCTTTTGTGGCAGCCAGCTTGTACGTGTCGAGCATCTGATTTTGAGTGGTTTGAAAGGCTTCTTCGCGAGCTTCCAATTGGGCTCTCACTTTGACTAATTCAGTTTCAGCTTCACTCGGCCCAGAATCCATTTTCTGCTTCGCTAGCAGCCATCCAATGGCCCCTCCAGCAAGAATTCCGCCTATCAGGTATACAACGTCCAACATCATCAGTAATAGAAGAGGGAAGTCAGGGTACTTGAACTTGAAGATAGAGCAGCCGAAAATAAATTGACAATTTCAAACTGTTTTCTTTAGGTGTAGATGGTCATTTACCTCTGCACCTGAACAATGAAGCCAATAGTCAGATGTCCTACGCGAGGTGTGCGACAGCGTAGACTGGCCATGCTTCTTTCCTCACTCCCAAGCCACCCTTGTGGCGATGTGGAGTTAGAACAGTATTCAACTAGTGGCGATGTTGCTGCCTCTTGGTTGGCTCAAATCGCTGCATTTGGCGATCTAAATGAAAATTCAGTAGTGGTTGATTTAGGTGCAGGCAACGGAATTTTGGGAATCGGTGCTGCGTTAATGGGTGCGGCACATGTAGTTCTTATCGAAGTAGATGAAAAGGCCTGTTCAGCTGCATTTGAGGCCATCGAATCAGTTGGTGTAGAAAACACCGTAGAGATCATCTGCAAAAACGTAGATTCTTCTATTGATATTGCAGGTGCGGGACTTGTGATTTCTAATCCTCCTTGGGGTGTACAGAAGGAAAAAGCAGATCGCCCATTTCTTGATTTAATGCTTCGTAGTGGTGCTATTTGTCATTTAATGCATAGTGCTGAAGCAACTCATATTGAATCTATTTTTTCCAACGCTGGATGGGGTGTTGAGAGATATTGGGAAACGGACTTTGCTTTACCTGCTGCTTACGCTCATCATTCGCGTAAGCAAGGGTGTACTCGTGTCGCATTTTGGAGACTAACACCTCCAAAATAGCCGTGCTAAGCACGGCCGTACCGTTCATAGGGGGTTGTCCGGTCGGCGGGCCGATGACTGCTAGTGCAGGTGACCTCGTTACACCGGGTAATCCAGTGGATGTCCCAGCGGGTATGGGACTTGGCTCAGGTTTACATGAGACCGAATCAGGAGTAGTTGCCCTAGTATCCGGTAAACTAATTGATAGCGACGGAGCATTGTCCGTTGACTCTTTCGTTCCTGAAACAAATATCCCTGCAATTGGTGATGATATTATTGCTCAGGTAACCAAATTGATGCCCAAAGTTGCAATGGTTCGTCTTCTTCACATCGAGAAGGAAGGCGGACACAGAGATCTTGCAGCAGAGAACCTCCACGCTGACATCTTTGTTACCGAGATAGTCGATCGATTCCTACCTTCACCTGGTGATGCTATGCGGACTCGTGATATTATTCGAGCCCGTATTACTCAAATTGAGCCTAACATGAAGGCAAGTACGCGAGGTTCTGCCGAACTCGGTGTAATCGCTGCAATCTGCCCTGCTTGTGGAATTGACCTCAATATTTCTTCAGCAAAAGACGATTTCAATGTAGATTGTTCTCGTTGTGATTACATGGGCTATCGAGCTCTTTCGAATGGATTCGGTCATGGTCACACATTGGGAGAAGATGTACAAACACTCAACAGAACTGGTGAGAGATGGTCTGCAGAGGCCGAGAAGAATCTCGGTCATGAGGGTGCTCGACCCTATCTTTCCCCAGTTGCAGATCATCGACGCGGAATGACTCACGAGATGTCTAATGCGGCCGCCAAGATGAGAGCCTCCATGACTGGAAAAGGAGGAGGTGGCCGAGGAGGTTCACCAAGAGTAAAGCATGCTTGCAAGTGTACTCTTTGCGGTATCGATACAACCGTTCCATTCGAGCCGACACCAGGAAAACCAATACGTTGCCGAGAATGTATGGACAAAGTCAAGGATGGAAAAGCCTCGAAAGAAGAATTAGCCGCTGAGAGAGAGATTCTCAAAACGGCCCGAGCAGCAGCTGCTGAGACCTCAGGAATCAAACTATTCGTTGCACGTCTCGCATACGCGGTAAATGAGGAAGAACTCAAAGAATTATTCAGTGCACATGGTGATGTCAGTGAATGTAGTATCGCAAAAGACAAGGAAACCGGTAAATCTCGAGGATTTGCTTTCATCAAGTTCTCTAGTCGTAAGGTCGGTGAGAAAGCAATAAAGGCTCTAGATGGAACTGAGATTCAAGGCCGCAAAATAAGTGTCCAAGAGTCAAATGATGGTGGAGGCCGCCGCGGTGGAAACCGAGGCCGGGGACGAGGCCGAAATCGTTGAGAATAAGCGAAGCGGTGAAGTCCGAAGATGTTGCCCGAAGACCGGGATTGATATGGAAGGCTGGCTCGTTCTCGATGGATACGAGGATGAACCAGCAGCATTTGGCGTCCCCAATTACCTTGGATTCCATATTCGATACATCTGTGGAGTACTAGAATCTCGAAACATTCCATACACATACATGACAATTGATCAATGGAGACTCTATCACAAAAAACGCCTCCAAGATCCTAGTGAACGTGCTGCTCTAAAAAGAGAACTTTCTGAATTGGATGGCGCTGTGATTCTAGCCGGCGCCGTAGTCCCTGGAAAATATATTCGAGGAACACCAATTTCTCGTAAGGAATTAGATGAATTTCTAGCTACCTTTCCTCACGAACAACCAGTGCTAGCAGGTGGTTGGGCGATTCGCCATTGGAGGCATGATGGTTGGATGCCATTACGCACTAATCTTTTCTGTACGGTTCAGGACACTGATGCAACACTAAATCACTTCCTAAACACTTCCGAGTGGTCTCATAAGAGAAGAAATTCAGAGCAGTGGAATGAGTGGGCGATAGCCGGCGCTCAAGGAAAGTGTGTCACTCAGCACCCCGACTTGAAAACGCCCGATGGTGCTCCGGGCCCTCTTACATTTGAGGTTGAAATTTACCAAGGCTGTGTTAGATTTAAACGAGGGTGTAAATTTTGCATTGAACCAAAGAAAGGTGTGCCGATTTGGCGTGATGAATCTGACATTATTAGCGAAGTTAGTGCGGCTTTAGATAACGAAGTAAATCATGTTCGTATCGGTGGTGCTACTGATATTTATACCTACAAAGCAGATGGTGTTAAGGAACTAGAGTATCCAATACCCAATCCTGAACCAATTGCAAGAATATTACATGGCTTACGTGAAGATGAAAGGATAGGAATATTGCATGTCGACAATGGTAATCCTTCGATAGTGGCAGAGAACCTTGAGCCTGCTACTGAGATTACGAAAACGATGATAGAAACCTTATCTGATGGAGCAGTGTTATCTTTTGGCCTAGAATCTGCAGATCCAGTTGTACATAGGGAGAATTGGCTCAATTGCAATACCGAGCAATTGCAAATTGCAATTCGTCACATCAATGAATATGGTCGCGAGAGGGGAGAAAGGGGTCTTCCTAAGCTTCTCCCAGGTCTTAATTTCATAGCGGGTTTGAATGGTGAAACAAAAGAATCCTATGACGCTAATCGCCGTCTATTAGATGGACTTCGTTCTGAAGGATTGTGGCTCCGTAGGATTAACATCAGACAGGTGGAAGGGCAAGGATTCCAAGAGGTCCCTCAAGATTCATTTCGAGCATTCAAAAAAGGTGTACGCGAAGAAATTGATCGTCCACTCCTAGAAGAGATGTTTCCAATTGGCACAATACTTCGAGATGTATGGTGGGAGTCTCATGATGATCGAATTCGTCGTCCTGAACAGGTTCTAAACTCAATTCACAGAGATGTAACAATTCACGGCAAATCAGGTATAACCTTCGGAAGACAAATCGGGGCCTATCCGATTCTTGTAGGTGTGCCATATCAGATACCATTGGAATCTAGTTCAGACATTATGGTTACAGGTCATGGCATGCGAAGTATTTCAGGAGTGGAAATAGGTCTCTCAATTAATTCAGTCACTCAAGCGCAATTAGAAGCAATTCCCGGTATTGGTCCCAAAGCAGCATGGCGTATTATTTCCTCTAGAGCTAGGGCCGCCAGGAATTCTCCCGGGTCGTCTTTCGATAATTTGGAACAGATTTTCAAGGAGTCTGGCCTCCAGTCCTACGGACTGGCTGAGAAGGTGCTAATTGAGTGATGCAAACCGTTCAGGCATAGGGAATAGTGATAATGTCTGTAATGACGCCGAGTTCATGCTCTCTGCAAATAGCAGGAAACTAACCGCGCTCGGAATATGTGGCCTTTTTCTATGCCTAACCATTTTGAGTGTTGTCTCGAGCCCTCAAGTCGATGCAATCTATTTAGACAAGAAAAGTGATGATTTTCAAACATCTAATTCAGCTAATTTGAATATTAATGGTTCCGAATCTGGTTCTATTTTTTCTAACTCAGTACTTGACATAGGGTCTTCTGGGCCGGTTGTGATTTTGAATAACGGAACTGCAGTTGAGTGGGCCAATGGCACCCCTATTTTTTCAGAGGGTGAAATCATCTCAACGTCTGAACCATGTGTGATTCTAGTCAATTATTCGATGTATTGCGAAGGTTCGAACAATTACGGCCAACTAGGAATCGGCTCCACATCGGGAAACTCTGGATATGTGTCCTTCAATCAAGAACCGATTGTAATAGAGTCGGGTTCTCATCATTCTTGTGCAATATTAATTGATGCTAGTTTGTGGTGTTGGGGCCGCAACAATCACGGGCAGATTGGTGAAGGTTCAACAACCAATCAAGTGTCGCCAGTACAGATCGATTTAGGCACTGGTGTTGATGCAGTAGCAGTATCTGCTGGTAGTGAACACACTTGTGCAATTACCGGTGCAGGCGATGTGATGTGTTGGGGGTATAATATCCGCGGAGCACTTGGTGATGGAACTACCAGTGATTCTACATCTCCAGTATTGGCTAATCATTCAACCGGAGAACGTGCTGTTGCCCTAGTTACCCCTGGTAGATCAACTTGCGTTATTTTCGAGAATGGTTCTGTTGGTTGTTGGGGTAACAAGTACACAGTATTCGCTGACCAAGGAGCCGTGACTGGAAATGTGTACATTGTAGATTTAGGCACTAGTGTCAATGCTACGATGATTGATGGAGTTGGACAACATACCTGTGCTGTTACAGATGACGGTTCCATGCAATGTTGGGGTGTAAATACTCATGGACAATTAGGAGACGGGACCTGTTCATCCATTATTAATTCAAATTGTAGTGGAGATAATCGATTTCCTGGAGAAGGTGATTCAACCACTGATGTTTCTCTAAGCGCAGGTCTCAGTGTGTTAGCTGCTACAACAGGGGCTGATTCTACTTGTGCAATTCTTTCAGATCACTCGATTCATTGCTGGGGGGCTCAATCAGGTGAATTTGACAATACTAGTGATTCTAAGTTGAGTCCTTATGAAATGATTTTTTCTGATGGAAATAATATTGCATTTTCAGATCAAGATATTGATAATGATGGAAATAGAAACATCTTCGACACACACCAATCTGGTGACAGTGATGGGGATGGGGTAAGTGATTCAAATGATGACTACCCTAACAACCCCGCCCGTTGGGTAGAATGTCCAGATGGACAATTTGGTCGTCTTCAATGTATAAATGCAGATGCTGGGCATTTCTCTTTGAGTGGGGCTTTGGTCCAAAATACTTGCACTGCTGGGGATTTTCAACCTCTTTCTGGTCAGTCAAACTGTCTCAGTACATCCGCTGGTCATTATACAGATTCTGATGGTTCGTCGACTCAATTACAATGCCCATCTGGCTTTTTCCAATCTTCAATAGGTCAGACCAGCTGTACACCTGCAGATGCAGGATCCTTCGTGAAACCAAACGGCAATGACGCCGGAGATACTTTTTCAGACTCTATTTCATTATCTTTGATGAGTGCAAACTATAATGCAGCTATGGATGATGGAGTAGATTTCTCAGATATGTTCTCAATCAATCTAAGTAGATTTTTGTGGTTTTCAATCAATCTTTCTACTCCGATAGAACCACTCTTTAATTTTGATTTGGAATTATATAATTCTACTTTTGACATAGTTGATAATAGTTCAACAAATGAAACTTTTGAGGAAGTTTCTACTTCTTCGAACAACACTAATGCTGAGCTGTATTACATTAAAGTTATCAATCGAGGGCTGAATAGAACAGCGATTAATTATTCATTTATCCTGAATCTAAGAAATACACAGACACAAACTCAAATTGGTTCTAATTCCACCCAAGTTGATGTTGAACACGGTATTGAATCAACTCAGTGCTCTAGTGGTCATTGGCAGGATCAGACAGGTCAATCATCTTGTAATGTTGCAAATTCTGGCTATTACTCATATGGTGTAGGTTCTACTTCTCAGATAGCCTGTACTCTCGGATATTATCAACCCTCTCCAGGTTCTAGTGGATGTATAATTGCAGATCCTGGTTATTATGTACCCACTACGGCCTCTTCAACACAGACTCCTGCATCTTCTGGGAATTATGTGAATTCTTCGGGAGCATTTTCTCAACAGGCCTGTGCTGCGGGCACCTATCAGCCTCTTTCTGCTCAGACTACGTGTTATGCGGCTAATGCAGGGTATTTTGTTCCTAATTCAGGATTGGCGAATCAAACATCTTGCTCCCCAGGTACCTATCAGCCTCTATCTGGGCAGCCCTCATGCTTACTCGCAGACATGGGTCATCATGTCTCATCTTCTGCAGCAACTAATCAAACTGGATGTACCATTGGAAACTATCAACCAAGCACAGGTCAGGCATATTGTATAGATGCCTCACCTGGATATTTTGTGAACTCTAATTTATCGATTTCTCAGTCGCCATGCGAAGTTGGAACATATCAACCACAGTCTGGCCAGTCTTATTGTTTGGTTGCAGACCCCGGTTATTTCGTTAATTCATCAGCATCTCCAAACCAAAATCCATGTATGCCAGGAACTTATCAACCACTCTCTGGCGAATCAAGTTGCCTTATTGCAGAACCAGGTTTCTTCGTTAATACTACCGCCGCAATATCCCAGATTTCATGCAATGCTGGAACATATAACCCTTGGTCCGGGGCCGATGAATCCACAGACTGTTTGTTGGCGGATATGGGGTATTACGTTCCGTTGCCTGCTTCAACTAGCCAATTATCTTGTACAGCGGGAACATATTCTGCAACTCTTGGACAAATAATTTGTGATTACGCAGATACTGGACATTACGTTGCCGATGATAATGCAACTTCTCAAGAACCATGTGAGGTTGGATACTGGCAGAGCCAATTAGGTCAGATTAGTTGTGAAATAGCAGACCCTGGTTTTTATGTAGATTCTCCAGCATCAGATCACCAAACACCTTGTACGATTGGGTATTATAACTCAAACAGTGGTTCTATTACTTCTTTTGATTGTGTTGCTGCAGATCCTGGACATAGTGTTGCAATACCAGGGTCAAGTTTCCAAACTCCTTGTGTGGCTGGAACTTATCAACCAGCAGGTGGCAATTCGGAATGTATTGAAGCCGCTTTAGGCTATCATGTACCTCTTTCAGGTGCAACGGGGCAAATCGGATGCTCTATGGGCTCTTTCCAAGATCAATTAGCCGGAACTGAGTGTTTTGAAGCAACACCAGGTCACTATGTAGATTCTCATTTTGCTTCATCTCAAAAGGCATGTCCTCAAGGGACTT
>NTJR01000013.1 GCA_002457595.1 Marine Group II euryarchaeote MED-G36 | reverse complement strand
CTTGCAGTGGCACTGGTCTGCTCAAGCGTCGATACTCTACAGAATGCTGTTGTGGCTTCGATATCGAGAGATCTCAGTGATGACAAGATGGACCTAAAGAATGCACGTTACCTTACAATCGGTCTGATTCCTGTAGCAATCTATCTGGCCACTGGCCCTACCGTTCCTTTCAGTGTCCCCATCATTGGATTGTTCACCTTCGATGCACTCGGTGTGTTTCAGATATTCCTCTTCGCCGACTTGTTAGCTGCAGCCACGGTTATGCCAGTCCTTCTCTCACTGTGGGGCGAGGTGTCGGCCAGAGGTGCACTACTGGGTGCAGTCTGCGGGTTGCTATCCGTAGTCGCATACGGCACATTCACGGGAGATTTTGGAACAGGTATTGGGTATGTTTTCTCGCCTACAAACGAATTTGGACTTGCCAATCTAGGTGTTTTCCTTTCAGCAGTTGTTGGTTCATCAATTGTCACTGTAATGGGTTCATACGTTTTACCTGACGAGCAATGAACATGGCCGAGCCGGATAACCTTCCTACGAACAACACCTGCGAAGTTTCGGTAAAGGTGTTCATACCCGGCCTGTGTCCAGGCTGTGCTGCTGATGTTCAAATCGAATGGAAGAATTGTCCCAGTTGTGGTTTCGAATTAGGTTGAACTGTTGTAATCTCTTGTGTTCGGGACTTTTTGTCATCGACTGATTCAAGGGGTAACTCGACTCCGGACGTCTATGAGTTCCGAACACCCTCTTGTTGGTCAACGCCATCCTACAAAGCTACATTCGTTGCTCATGCCATGGAAAATTTGGCGTCACAGTTGGTCTCGCAGGGAAATGATGAATGGACATTGGTTCCCTTTTGAGATGTTTCTTGTAGGTATGTTTTTCGTAGCGGTTCCTTACTTTGGTTCGAATAATATTGCTGCTTTATTTCTCGATACTGTGTGGGATCCAGAGATTGCCTTTGACAGGAAAATTCCAGTAATTAATTGGATGATTATTCCCTATACTGCGTTGTATTTGTTTTACCCCGCCACGCTAATTCTCACTCCAAAAAATGACAGAGGTAGGGCAGAACTAATTATTGCTATGCAGGGCCTAATTCTCGTTACACTTTTCTGTGTCTTTTTCTTCATGGCACTACCCGCTGAGATAGACCTCAGGGATCAAATCGACACACACTGGATTAATAATCCTCCAAATAGCTTGGAAGAGGCCCTATTCGGTTTCATCCATACTTCTGACAATCCATGGAATGCATGGCCGAGTTTACACATTGTCCATTCTTATTTACTCGCTAGAATGATGACTTATTGGGTTCGTAGAGAGTATTCTGAAAATTCTCTAGCCAAGGTATTTCTTGCCGCTCTGTGGATTGAATATGCACTATTGTGTATCAGTATACTAACAACCAAGCAACACTATCTGTTCGATCTCTTTACTGGTTTTCTAACCGCTGTGTTAGCTTGGAAACTGTTTGAGTATGCATTAGGTATTGCAGAGCGCCACTCTCCTAGTAGTATTGCTGAGAGTGCTGATTGGGTCTAATCAGTTGTACACAATATCTACTCGTCTACTGGTAAACGATTGGTAGGAAGGCGTTCGCAGCGTCTTCGCAAGCGTTAGCGACATCATCCAGACGTTGCAAAACACGGTACATATGGACCGCCGCAAGTGGATCATCGCTTCCCTCTCTGAAGACAAATCCTGCGGCGCGACTCTCAACGATATCTGCCTCGTGCTCCGCGAGATTCACCTGGTGGATTAAATCGCGTAGTTCGGTGCGTCCAGTCTTGGTGTATCCTGAAAGTGTCAGGTCGCGTAGATGAAGCACGGTGTCCTCGTAAATCGCTGTAGTCTTCTGCACAGCTTCGGCCATTTCCATTACCATTCCTCGGGCCTTGGCATTATCATATAGCGGCCTGAAAGAGAGTTGCTCTGCAACATTCTGTGCATAATCTGCAATCCTGTCTTGCCGGCCGAGCATGTAGAGGAATTCATCTGAATCGATTAGTAACTTCCACTCACGAGCGCTGACTTTTTCTCTCAATGCGTTCTTGATGTCGTCAGCGTATAATTCTGCATCGATTGTCGCTTGAATTTCAGTGGAAGCATCCTCGCCAGCGGTAGCTTTGCTGACTGCTGTCAGCATGCTTTCGACGGTTGCTTCAACAGCCTCAGCATGAGTGTGGAAGAGCTCGAAGACCGTCGGTTGCTTATCGCCACTACCACTCGCCTCTGCAAGTGCATCTTCGATGGCGACCTCATCGTCACGTGTAATCCACATCACGTACGCGACGCCTGCAAATGCAATCGGTAGCACAACAATCAGATTGAGTGGTGTACTAGCCATTGCAACATAGAGTGTAACTGCTCCAAATCCAGCAGCTGGAAGACTTGCGACCCAAGATGCTGCAATCTTTCCAAATACGCGGAAATCTACATTCTTCGCGCCGCCGGCAAGCCCAACACCCACAACTGCTCCAACGAGCGTATGCGTCGTCGACACAGGCACAGCTAGGAATGGCATACTGAATATGAGAATGGTAGTAGCGGCACCGAACTCTGCAGCGAATCCACGTGTGGGTGTGATGTCGGTAATCTTGTGACCGATGGTGTCCATAACTCTCCAACCCCATGTCATAACACCAATTGCAATACCAGCCGAACCGAGTAAAACAAGCCACAGCGGAACGTCTACCTTGTCCGCTAACTCTCCAGGAGTTGAGGTTAGGAGTTCGAAGACAGTAGCCATGGGTCCGATTGCATTCGAGCGATCGTTTGCTCCATGGGCGAATGCGACATATGCCGCGGTAATGATTTGCAACCAAACGAAGATTCGCTCGACTCCATGGAACCCTTCTCCTTTGAATTCGTAATTTCTTAAGACGAAATATAGGGTTAGTGAACCGATCATTCCGATGACAAGGGCGACTAGAATCGCATTCATTGGAATCCAGGCGTTGTCAGCGAGAGGATTCCAAACGCCGTTTTCTTTGACTGGGAGCCAATCGTATTTGTTGGCGATTACACCTTCGTTTTCCATTCGTGAAATGAATCCTTTCAGCGCCTTGAATTGGAGGGCGATTCCAAGCACGAAGAAGGTAGGGAGGGCGAGAATTGGTGCGAGCCAGCGGCTTCGCGCGATTGGATCAGGTGCTTCTAGAATCGTTGAGCGCACCGCGTAGAAGGTGAGGAATGCGAGTAATCCACCCATCAATGGGCTAGCGACCCAGGACATTACTACCTTGGAAACGACTTCCCAATCGATTAGGCTGGCCTCATATTGAATCTCTAGGACGAGGCCAATTCCGACGATGCCTCCGATGATAGAATGAGTCGTCGAGACTGGAAGTCCTAATCGAGTGGCGATTGTAATCCAGACCGCTGCAGCCATCATAGCAGCGATAAATCCGAACATCAAATCGTTAGTGAAGGCTGCATCGAAATATGCAGCCTCAGTATCGAATGAAAGAATGCCTTTGCGAACTGTATCTGTAACTGCGTCTCCAGCGAAGAAAGCACCTGCGAATTCGAATATAGCCGCTATGACTACAGCTTGTTTTAGAGTAAGTGCGCGGGAACCTACAGAGGTCCCCATTGCGTTCGCAACATCGTTCGCACCAATGTTCCAAGCCATGTAGGCACAAACGGTCGTGGCAAGTATCAGAACAAGCATCATCAGAGGTTCCATTGGTTCGCACCCACCGCTAATGGTACTTGACTTCTACTCAAAACAAGCCTGCTACTAATTATGGCTATCTGCACTTACTCCCGCCGTAATGAAAAGTAAAAGGATACTCGGACGAACAATGGTCGCAGGTCTGGACTTTGATGTCCTAAAGCAGAAGGATACTTGGCAGGCCTTTGGAATAGGTGTTGTATTATTCTGCATCATAGGATATGCGTCGCTCTCATTATTTGGTCTAACATCATCGATATACGGCACTTCATCTGATGTTAGAGAAGCCCCTGACTTCGAAGTTATGACGATGAATCGAGCAGGAATAGACGATACTATCGCCGATGAACAGGGAATGGTCCAACTCAGTAATCTTCGAGGTAATGTAGTTATTCTTGACTTCATGGCGATAGATTGTGCAAATTGCCATTATATTCAGGAACATATTGATCAGAATCTCGCTGAATGGGGTTCTCTTTCTGGAGAATATCCAGTTGTAGTTTTATCAATAGCAAGTTGGTATGGATATGAATCATATGAGCAGATTAACAACACCTTTGGCGATAATGATTCTGACAAATATATGGCTTGGCCAGTGGCCAATGGTGGCACCAAAGTCATTCTTCTCGAAGACGGTGAAAGAGGAGACTTAGTTGAATACTATTCTGCTCAAGCAATCCCACTGGCTCTAGTAATTGATCATGAGGGATTCGTAGTTGCCAAGGAGAACACTGGTACTCCTCTGGATAATTGGAAATCATTTGAGAATGCGATTGAAGCAGCTAATTCTGGTGAAGCGGAAGACCTCCGTATTGGTATTGCAAAGGCTGATCGTTCTGTTCAAGGCGTCTTCATCATAGGTCTATTTTTGGGTATTCTAGTGTATTTCTCACCTTGTGCATTCCCCGTACTTCCCTCCTACATCACCTACTATCTCAGCCTTGGAATGAAGGAGGATGAACTTAGAGAGGCTGGTAAAATAACTGGAAGATTGCCTAGTTCTTTCGAAGTTGGCGGGTTTGCGGCTTTGGGTCAACTTACCTTCTTTGGAATTGTGGGGATAATCATTTTCGGACTTTCTGAAGTAATCCCTCTTAGTGGAGTACTCCATACTGTAGCAATAGCAATAGCTTGGTTACTACTTATTCTTGGCTCATTGATGTTATTGGGATGGACGAGCCATCTTCTCAATTGGGTTCAAGGCCTTCTCAACAAATATCAAACAATGGAAACAGATGATGTATTCACTCCTCGCAGAAACATGTATCTTTGGGGAATAGGCTACTCAGCAGCATCCGTAGATTGTACTGCAGCAGCGGTTTTCCCATTCGTAGCTTGGCTGACTGTGGTCGGAAACGAAGCATTCATCGCAGGACTAGGCGGCCTGATAATTTCAGTGACCATGTTGATGATAATTGTCACCGTTCTAGTTGGAATGGGTCGTCAGGCGATGATTGCTTTCCTAAGAAGGTCGACAGGCATCGTCAAGGCCACAGGAGCATGGATGATGATGTTCGCAGGAGTTGGCCTTCTGATGTATCTTACACAACCCGAACTAATTGTCGAAGTTCTACAGTAACTCAAATCAACTCATTGAGCAAACTTGAGGCGCCAATTCTGAATCTACTTGAAGCGATAATTGAATCATCTCTTGCATTGACTAATTCAGTTAATCTCTCGACATCTTCCTTTGTACGAATGCCTCCAGATAGTTTGACACCGCGTTTTTCTTTGAATGTCAATTCATGACGCATAATCTCGTAGGCGAAGATATCTGCTGCTTCATCACTACAAGAGCCTCTCTTTCCTGTACAGGTTTTGATGAAATCTGCTCCTGCGGCAAGAGCCATTCGTGCCACTGAACGCATCTCTCTTTCAGCCAACAACGGTGCTTCTATGATGACTTTGAGAACCGCTTCACCTGCTGCTTCTCGCATTGCAATTAATTTCTTCAAGTCGCCTTCATCGGGAAAATCTTCGCTATCACGTGGCTCTAGTACCACGTCTACTTCATCAGCACCAGATTCTACCGCCGTTCTTACTGCAATTCCTATTTCTTCGGGCGATGAACTTCCAACTGGGAAGCCACCAGCAACTACTGCTACTGAAATTTCTTCATTAAGATGTTTGCGAACAATTTCTAGATGCTCTGAAAAGACGCATATTGCGGCTGGATTTGCCGAATTTGCTTGTGTGCAAAATGAAATTAATTCATCCTCTGAGGCCTCATGATCTAACAATGTAAAATCAAGACAATCGATGATATCTCGAGTATCCATCTTCCTTCCTCAGGAGTGCTCGGCCTCAAACTTCTGCATGAACTCAACGAGAGCCTTGACGGATTCAATTGGACAGCCATTGTACATACTGGCTCTAATCCCTCCAACCGAACGGTGTCCTTTCAGTCCACTCAGACCAGCGGCTGTGGCCTTCTCAAGAAATACAGATTCCAAGGCTTCATCAGCTAAACGCCAGGTTACATTCATCACTGAGCGTGAATCTAAATTTGCGTGAGGGACCCAGAAGTCACTTCGGTCTAGTTCTTCGTAAAGAAGGGTCGACTTAGCCTTATTTCGGGCGATTGAACCATTCAAACCACCATTCTCTTCAAGCCATTTGAATACACAATCTAAAACAAAGATACCGAAGGTGTTGGGTGTGTTGAATAGTGATCCTTTGGAAGCGTGAATGGTGTAATCCAACATTGTGGGTATATTTCCTGCTTCTGAGTTCGCCTGTGATCTTGCTAGAGCCCAAGGAGACAGTATGACTAGAGTAACTCCCGAGGGTCCGAGATTTTTCTGAGCGCCTGCATAAATCAAATCATGAGCACTAACATCAATAGGAACTCCAGCAATGTCTGAAGATGCATCTACGATACGTGGTTTTCCTTCCGAGTCGGGTAGGTGATGATACTGAGTCCCGTAGAGTGTGTTGTTTGAGGTGTAGTGAAGGTAGACAGAATCATCTCGCAAATTGTAGTCTCCATTGTTTGGCACTGATTTGAATCCATTTTCCGAATCACTCCAAATTGCCATTCCATCTCCTATTCTATTTGCTTCTTTGAGGGATTTCTTCGACCATACGCCAGTTTCAAGAAAATCGGCTTTTTCATCTGATTTTAACAGATTAAGCGCAGAGGTGTAGAATTGTAAAGATGCTCCACCCTGTAAGAATAGGATAGTGTAGTCGTCAGGTACTGAAAGAACCCTCCTTATTCTGTCCATTGCACTATCAACAACAGACTGGAAGGCTGCGCTTCTGTGGCTAATCTCACAAAGGCCAAAGCCACTATTGTTCATATTTGGTAGTGCAGCCTGAACTTCTTCGACTACAGAAAGCGGTAGAACTGCTGGTCCTGCACCGAAGTTATGCACTCGCTGACCCTCACCCATGCTAGTCTGCTATCCGACGGGGTCTTTCACTTATTCTGAATGAAAATTTGGAATTCAGAGGGGTTGGATTCAAGCCGAATGGTTCAGCCCAAGGGTCGTGCTTCGAATCGGCTTGGTCATGTTGCAAGGCGCTCGCCATGTTCACATAGCCGCCCTGAATGAAGCAGCATCTGAATTAGGATTCGATATAGAAATCCATGAATTACGCAAATCTTCAGATTTGTCAGATGCTTCTCCTCATGCCCTTGTATTCCCAGGTGGCGAATCAACAACAATGCGACTTACTGGTAATGATTCCACGTCTAAACTACTACCGGCAATATTTGATTGGATTCGAAATGACGACACTCGCCCTGTTCTTGGCACCTGTGCTGGGGCAATTTTGTTGACTAATCCGAAAGATGGCGGTGAAGCATTGATTGATGCACAAATTGATCGTAATGCATATGGCCGCCAAGTGGACTCATTTCAGAGCACATTAGAATCTTCTTTGTTAGGAAGTCAATTCCCTGGAGTTTTCATTCGTGCTCCGAGGTTCACAAGCGTAGGTGAGAACGGGCAAGTTGTGGTTAAAAATGGCGACGAGGTCGTTGGAGTTAGAACTTCCAACCGTGTAGCTCTGACTTTCCACCCCGAGTTATCTCAAGACAGAAGTTTTCACGTATGGCTTCTCAAAACTGCAATGGAGGTCTCTGAATGACTTTCTCTGTTCATTTGCCGAATATCCCTGAATTACCCGAGGCAGCCGATGCTAACGATACAGAAGGTTGTATCCAATGTCAGATGGGTAGTAAACTCGTACTTTTCATCACCGGGCATTGTCACTGGATGTGCGACTATTGCCCTCTATCGGAGAATCGCCGCGAGATTGATTTCATGTATGCTAATGAGCGTAAAGTCGAGATTGATGATTGGAATTCTGTAATTGAAGAGGCCCGAGCAATGAAGGCTACAGGTGCAGGAATAACTGGAGGAGACCCTGTAATGGCCAGAGAGCGAGTTCTCGAAGCATGTAGGATACTAAAGTCTGAATTCGGTACCGGTTTTCATCTTCATATGTACACTAGTATCCCATTTCGAACAGAATGGGCATCAGAATTTGCTGAAGCGGGTTTGGATGAAATCCGCTTCCACTTCCTAGAGTTAGATGAGAGTAAATATCGTGAAACTATGCAGGCTTGTCTTGATGCAGGTATGTTAACGGGCGTTGAATTGCCTTGTGAGCCCGACAAAGAAGAACAACTGCTACAACTTCTTGAAACAATGCGGGACATGCCTGTTCAATTCCTAAATCTCAATGAGTTAGAAATCACTGTGGGTAATCATGACAATATGGAGGTGCGTGGATTCAATCTTTCCAGTGAAATCACCGCAGGTGCTTCTGGTTCTGCGGAGGTTGCAACAAAGATGCGTGACCGTGTCATGGCAGCTAAAATTGGCGCTCCCGATCCCTTTGATGGCATTTCAAGGGAGCCTTATGGGTATCATCTCAAGTTTTGCACGGCTACTTACAAGGACAGTGGTCAATTACGCCGGAGATTCCTACGTAGAGGCGAACACACAATATCTCCTCATGAAGTTCTCACTGACGATGGAACTCTAGTTTTCGGAGCTATAGATTGTACAAATGAGTTTGCTGAAGATTGGATTCAAGAAATCCATGAGGTAACAGGTCTTCCTCACCGTTTCATGTTTTTCGATGAAAGTAAACAGCGAATTGAGGTCCCCCTCTCTATGGCAGAGGAGCTTGCTGATGTTATCGAAGCGCCAATTGCACTTGTCGAAGTACATCCTACTTACGAACGATTAGAGATGACAGTTGTCTATCTAAATGTGGAAGAAGATTGACTTCTGTTATTGAGATTGTTTTTTGTACCCCGAATGGTAGTTGTCAGATATGCCCGTGCAGACATTCGATGTCCAAGGCACTGGTATCGATCCATATCGACGCCTTTCTGCCTCCCAAGTAATCGCTTGGAATTCATGTCCACGCATGTGGTATTATGGCTGGGAGGTCCGCCTCAAAGGCCCGCTTCCCCCTCAAATAATTCGAGGGAATGCTGCTGAATCTTGTATATCTAGAGTATTACAGGAATCTCCCGTTCTCATCGATGCTGGATCTGATACTCGTCTAACCGCTCCTATTGATAAAGATGGGAAAGTAGACTACGAAGACACTACTAATTGGCTTGCATCGCGTCTAATTCCTCTATCACAAGAAAATTGGCCAAAATCCCGAGAATCTCTGAGGGATTGGGCTATCGCACGCGTCGACTTTCACTTTGATGATTGTTGGACAGCCGCAGTTCATGATTGGGAGCGTTCTGTAAATCGTTCAGGTTCTGCAGATGATATCACGATAGAAGAGTGCCGTGACATGATTATAGCGGGAATCGACCTTCATCTCGATGAAGTTGAAAATTGCATTGATGCTTCTGGCGGACCACTTCTTGAAACTTGGAGAAAGGGAGAGTCTCGTCCGGAATGGCCAGCACCAGATGGTTTCCCACGGAAATGGGGAAACCCCCATCCTGCTGCTCAGGAATCAGGTGAAATCAGTTGGTGTGAGGCTTGGGAGGTTGCTAGGCCATGGTTTGTTGAACCAGATGCGGTTGGATTTTCTCAGACAACTTGTCATCCTGCGGGGTGGTTCCAAGGAGAGTATGATTTGGTTTATCGTTGGGATGGTACTACCCGGATAATAGACATCAAAGCAAGTATAGGTAAGGGTGATCGTTCATTCGGATATCTTGACCAATTACGCCTCTACGCATGGCTTTGGTGGGAAACTCATGGACGCTCTGAAGAGGTCACATCGTTGGCAATTTGGTATCTTGGCACGGGTACTGTAAAAGAGGTATCATTACCTAAAATTGATGAAATGGAAAAATATGATTCAAATTATTTTGATTTATACAAAATGATTCGCCAAGATTCTCCTGAAATTGATAATTGTCCGGCTTCGCCTTCTCCTTTACACATTTTCAATGCAGGTGGGATTCCAGCTGACCCTGCTATTGATCCCGATTCTAATGCACGTTGCAGAGGGTGTGACTACAGAGGAATTTGCGAGAATGGAAATCATGATCTTCAGTTAACTACTGAAAGACGATTTGAGAAATTTGGCCATGCATGGCCAATAACTCCTCTTGGAGAAATTAAACCTCGAGTTGATGCGATAGGTCAGGTAGTGGGATTATCTGGTCCTGAACTTATTGAAGATGGAACAATTAAACTCCACTTTCGTTTGCAGGACGGATATGATCGCGCTAAGGTTCAACCAGCATATAATGGCGGGCCAAAGAAAATCACTAGAGGTCTTGTAGAAGGTTCTCGGGTTCGTGTATCAAATGCTCTTCCCAGTCTATGGCGAGGGGAAGTCCAATTGAATTTAGATGAGAAATCAGAAGTCAGCATTGCTGGTAATGATGAATCTGAACCCGTTGTAGAAATTGAAACACGCGTTAATATCATAAATCGAGTATGGTCAATTGATGCATTCCCCGACGGAGTAGGTACTGCTCGCTGGGCTGCTACTCTACTCGATGCCACTGGGTCAGCTGCAATTGTTGCCTTCAAACAATTCATTCCAATTAGTGCCGCGGCGATACAACGAGGCGACACCATAGCCGTTCTCAATGGTGAGAAAGGAGAATGGAGTGGTCGTCCCCAAGTCAAGATTGGTCCAGGTACCAAAGTTGTGATTATTTCGGATGCTGAAGATAACCCTGATTTCTAAGTGGCGCCGAGAGAGGGATTTGAACCCCCGCGTCCAAGGGACAGTGGATTTCGAATCCACCGCAATACCGGGCTATGCGATCTCGGCAGCAGCCTGCCCACCAGCGATTTGGTCATAAGTCTGACTTGTTCTGCCAAGTAACATGCGAATCGAGGTCAATCACGAAGGAGAGGCTCTCTCAGTAGAATCAGAGAATCCAATGACCATATCTGAGTTGTTAAATCAGTTAGATATTCACGCATCTACAGTTCTTGTTGTTCATAATAATACAATTGTGCCTCATACATCAAGAATCGAGTCTGATATTTCCTTGGAGTTAATAGTAGTCTCAAGCGGTGGTTAGGTCATTACGAAGAATTATTCCTGGGTCATAGGTAATTGTCTCTTCTCCTTTCCTAATTACTGCGGCTTTGTTACCAACTAATTCGTAGTTGTTATCTGTACATCGTAGGAATGACCCCTCATACAATCCAATGACAGGTGTGTCATTCATCTGATGAAATTCATTAATTCTTCGCTCCCTAGTCTCTCCAAAGTGTTGAACTATTGCTCCTTCCTCATCCTCACGGTACCAAATACCTCCTGGATGATAGTGAGGGTTAATTTGGAAGGGGACGATTCCAAAGGTATCGAATGACGGCACCATTGTAATCGCCATATCATTAGTCGTCTGCATGCTAGGACAGGCTACATTCGCACCTGCACTAATTCCTGCATAAGGAACATCTCTTTCTAGAACTGCTTCTCGAATTGGCTCGATTAGACTCTGTTCGTGCAACTCTTTTACTAGAAGCCAAGTATTACCTCCTCCAACGTATATGCCATCCATTGCCTCTATTGCAGACAGAGGGTCTTCAAATTCATGTAATCCTATGAGTTCGTAACCTAAGTCTTCTGTAAATTCTTGCATGCGAGTTGTGTATCCATCGTAATCATTACTTGCGAATGGAACAAAAATAACTCTTTTACAGTCATCAAAGTTTTCTGTCATCAAATTCTGATAAAGGATTCTTCTTTCTTCTGTACGAATCCCTCCGCTACCTAGCAGTGCTTTCATTTATTCACCTCAGACATAGAAGTCGTCGGATTCTGTAGCAAGCCCAAGATGATCTTCAATAGTACCTGAAACCTCAACACTCTCTAACAATTTACGAGCGGTTTGTTCTGTGGAATCTAAATCTAGTTGGAGAGGGAGTTCAAATGCTTGTTCAATCCAATTTGCAAGCCGATTAGCAGCAATTACATCTGCGCTGGCTCCAACAGTTTCTGCTACAAGAGCTACCGCAGGGACGTTATGGAGAGGGGACAAAGAGACCAATAATCCCGCTACTCCAATCATCCCAGCTTCAGGTTGATTTCTACTAACTGGAATGTCAATTGCTTCAAGTCCCCTTCTAACTCCTGCATCGGCACAGATTACATGAATGTCTTTGTCTTCTACATCTGCAGATAATCCTGCAAGGACTAGGAATTGTGGAGTTTCTGCTTCTGCCGCTAACTCCAAGATCGCCTCAGCAACCTCGTTTTGGCCAGCGGCAGTCATTGGTTGAATATTTCCACTAACTGTCACCAGATACTGCCCGTCCGGTAATATCACTTGATGAACTTGCATAGAGGGGGGAGATAACAATCCATCATTATCGAGTGCTGAATGTGGTGGCATGTCAGGATGTAGTAATCTTGCGATAAGTGTAGAAGGATGTTTTTGGATTAAAGCATCAACAACAATTTTACCGACATTCCCTACTCCTGGGACCGCTTCTAGAAGTGCTGAATGTTTTGGTAAATTCTCACCGAGAATCCAGTGAAATCGTGTTCTATTCATTCCTCCTCACCTTCTTTCCTGGGAGTTGGAAGCGATTCAATCCATTCTTCACTTCCAGCATCTTCTCGCTGCCTTCGCCTAGCCCCCTGAGAATCTTGAGGAGAGTATTTCAGAGGAGCAACTGTAGTCATTTTCTCTCCACATTTTTTACACTCTTCACCTAGACCATATCCGCCACATGCGGTACACCGTTGCAATCTCGTACGAGCCATCCCAATCCCTCAGAGAACCTAGCCCCTTTCAGAGGTCTTTGAAGTTGTATCCTAATCGAAGTCACTTCACATGCGTTCGATGTCAATTGACCCATCTGCCGAGGTGATGGATTTAGTCACAGCATTTTGCGCATTTTGCCAGAGTTTCTCAGCAGTTTCGTAATCTGGTGCTTTGATGTCTATCCGATATTCAGGGGCTCCATCATAGTGACAAGTAAGAGTTGTATCTTCAACGCCTTCAGCAACTGCTTCGGCAGCTAATAAGGCATCTCTGATTGCATAGACTCCTTCATCTCCCCATACTTCGATATTGTACTTGCCTCGTATCTCTACGAAAGGTGGTACAATATTTTCTATTGCCAGTTCGATTACAGTTGTCATCCAATTTCCGGAGAATCCATTATCCGAGAGAGCTGTTTCCGAAATTGCACATTCCTCAAGCGCCCCGTACAGAGTGCCAAAAATTTCAATCATTTCTTCGGAAATGTCTGTGGTTTTGTTTTCGTCCCAACCAATTCTTTCAGCAGCGACATTCATGATCTGTCTAGCACGTTGTTCATTTTTCCAAGACTGAAGTGTATCTCGTCGGCGCTCTTCTGAAACTGTTTTGATAGAAAGATCAACTCTCTCTCTATCCTTCTTAATATCAATTACTTTGGCTACAACGCGTTGACCTACGCGAAGATGGTTCCTGATATTTCGAACCCAACCTGCTGCTACTTCTCCAATGAAAACAAATCCTTCACGATTTCCATATCCATCAAGATTTAGATAGGCCCCATTCTCTTTAACAGTCTTGACTGAACAAACGAGGAGTTCCCCCTCTTCTGGCCATGGGTCTTCAGCATTAGTCATGTATTCTGTCCCCTTCACTCGAGGACGTCTACGATGTTGCTCCCTACGAGCTGGGCCTTGCCACCTGCTGGGCGAGCCAGAGTGGCTCCGCAAATTGAGCAGGCGATGGCTGTGGACGCCCTTTCGAAAATGATTGCCTCGTTTCCGCAGTCAATGCAGTTGACCCTTAGAAAGTTCGCATCGCCCATTTTAACTCCTCAATCACTTTTCAATTAATTCGAATTTCTTTGCACGTTGTGCTGCAGGTTGGTGAGCCTTCCCAGTCTCACTGCAGCGGTATAGTAGATTTACACGCTTTGTTGGCTTTTCACCAGATGGCTTAGGGCGAGGAAATCCTCGGTATCCTGCAGTAACTCTGCGAAACCTTCGCTGTCCCCACTTCAATTCAGAAGCACGGCGCTTCTTGACTCGTTCGACAGCATGCTCGGTGTGCTTACCAGCAGAGGGCGAATATCGCATAACTTTGCGTGGCATCTTGACCATTGTACTGCACCTCAGCGTCTTACGACGACGCGCCCACCTATGACCCGTATATGATTGTGTCGTGCTAGGAGGAGATGATGTTCGGGGCTGAGTATAGTGATTATCTGACCCTTTTACGTAAGTCAAATCAAATAATTGGTTGTCTCTCCAGTATTCGTGATAAGTTGGGGCTTACAGGTAATTTTGGGCTGGAGCCTCATGATTGCTTCATTTTCTTTACAAAGAATGGGCCCCTCTTTTGAGCGCAGTAGATTTGCTATCCCTTTAGGTGCTTTAGGCCTTGCGATGATGATTTTCATTCCAGAGAACAAGCAATACTTTGAAGGCGGATCTGGAATTTGTCAGTATCATTTTTGTGATTCTGAAATTAGAGAACTATATCTTGAATTCATCATCGACTCACTAATTTGGATTTCATTGGCAATAATTGGCCTAGCATTAGTCCTTAGAGGGTCATTATATGGTGACTCAAAAACCTCTGTCGCTATAGTTGGATGGTTCCTAATTCTAGCCTCATGGTATCAGATAACTCAAATTCAATTAATCGCGAGTTTGGTTTTTAGTCCAATTGTGATTTTCTGGTTTATTTTCGTTTCAATAGGAATTATTTGTGCGTCCTATCTTTACTTCGTTATCATAAGATATTCTGAACGCCGGCTTATTGGTGAAGGTCAGACAAGTCCCTTAGACGAACGTGAGATGAAAATGGTCACCGAGATAATTAGGCGGAATCTTAGAGGTGATAGACAATGATCTCAGATTTATCCATTCTTTCACTTGATTTTTTCATTCTCGGTGTTCTAGTTGGAATCATGATGGTGGCTTATTGTTCAATTATTCATTTACTGGTCACCTGGAATCCTTACCATAATCCGAATCCGTCAGTCATCTTATCATTGGTTGTATTGTCAATACCATCCGCGATTTTAATTATTGAATCACTCTCTAAATCCGAATTGCCAATATTCGGAGAATTATTAGAATTGATGTTCGTAATATTGGGGTTAGCAATTGTCACACTTCTTTCATTTATGCCCTTTATTTTCTTGATTGTGACAATTCTTGTGTTGAAAACTACATTTGAAAGAGAGTCAGAAGATCCTCTATTGGCTTTACTTGACGAGTAAATCTACATCCACTGGTTGGTTATTACGTTAGTAACGCTCATAACACTCGGGCCGGTCGCCGCGCTGTCTCTAACGGGTGGTAATCGTGTCAAAGGGTACTCCAAGCATGGGCAAGAAGCAGAAGTCCACGCACATCCGCTGTCGCCGATGCGGCCGTCATTCATACCACAAGCAGAAGCGAGCTTGTGCTTCATGCGGATTCGGCGAGACCGCTCGTCTTCGCAAGTTCCGCTGGAATAAGAGAAACCGCTCAATGGCTGAGCAGAAGAAGTGAGGGTGCTGAGCCGGAAATGGCTAAGACCCTAGTAACTCACCACGGACTGATTCCCGATGTGCGGTATTATCGGCCTCGTCGGGCATCCTGACTCTCAAGTGGGCAAAACTCTGTACGATGGATTGTTGGTTCTACAGCACCGCGGACAGGATGCCGCAGGAATCGTAACTAGTGATTCAAACAATATTTCTCATCGCCGAGCCAATGGGTTGGTTCGTGATGTATTCCGTCTCCGACATATCAAGTCACTAGAAGGTTCGATGGGTCTCGGACATGTCCGCTATCCAACAGCAGGTTCTTCATCAGCCGCAGAGGCTCAACCTTTCTACACAAATTCGCCCTTTGGAGTTAGCCTTGCGCACAATGGGAATCTAACTAATCCTGAAAAAGTAATTGATAGTCTTCTTGAGCGAGATCATAGACGAATCAATACAAGTTCAGATTCTGAAGCATTACTAAATCTATTTGCAGCCGAAATTCAACGCGCAGTAAATGGTAGAAGAGGCGGTCTCGATGCACTCTCTGAAGAGGATGTATTTCGGGCAATTCGAGCAATCAATGAAACAGTTGAGGGCTCATACTCAGCAATTGCAATGATTACTGGCTGGGGGATTGTGGCTTTTAGAGATCCTTTTGGCATTCGACCTCTATGTATGGGGACTTGTGAGGTTGATGGGTTCACAGAGACGGTATTCGCATCCGAGTCCGTTGCAATGAAAGCTCTTGGTTTTGAAATTTCAAGAGATGTTCAACCGGGCGAGGTAGTTGTTGTTCGTATGGACGGTTCAACTAAATCACAGATTTGTCACGACTCTCCCGTTCATCGGCCTTGTATTTTTGAACACGTTTACTTTGCCCGCCCTGATTCTAGGATAGATGGTATTTCAGTACATGGTGCACGAATCAGGATGGGAGCAATATTAGCTCAGAGAATTATCGAATCGAACCCCGCTCATGGTATCGAAGCAGTAATTCCAGTCCCAGATAGTGGGCGAATCGCTGCACTCGAACTAGCCCGTGAATTAGAAACCCCTTACAGAGAGGGTTTTGTCAAAAATCGATATATTGGTCGGACATTTATCATGCCTGAACAAGCCATTCGTAAGGACTCTGTTCGTAAGAAACTAAACACTATTCGTTCTGAATTCAGTGGAAAAAATGTACTAATTGTCGATGATAGTATAGTTAGAGGAAACACTTCTCGTAGGATTGTTGAGATGGCTCGTGAAGCTGGTGCAAAGAAAGTCTACTTCGCATCAGCAGCTCCTCCTGTTGTACATCCCAATGTGTATGGAATTGATATGCCTGCCAAGCACGAATATGTTGCTCACAATCGAACCATAGATGAGATATGTGAAAATATAGGTGCTGACTGGCTGATATACCAGCGCCTTGATGACTTAGTAGAAGCCTGTTTAGGGGATCCCAAAACTAATCTTGCAAAGTTCGACTGTTCTTGTTTTGATGGTAAATACGTGGCGGGAAGTATTGATGCCGAATATCTTTCTAAATTAGAAGCAAAACGTAGGGATTCGGCTAAGGCTTGAACACCTCATAGTATACTCTCATTTACCCAAATACACGACAGGGTGAAAACAGTATGAGTTTGGTTGGGCATCGTGCACCCTACTATTGACCGTGTCTCTATCATTGAGATTGATGATTCAGTTAGTGTTTCATGCAAAATATCTCAAGACAAATTCGGAATAGGGACTTCCTCTGGAAAGTTGTTAATTTACGATGGTGATACTTTGTTGAGCAGTACTGAAATGGATTCTAATATCTCCGGAATAGTCAGGATAGGTGAGAATCTGATTACTGCAACAACCAATGGATTACATGCTTTCGCAAGTCGCCAAAAATGGTCTTTAGGAATAGATTCTGGATGTGATATAATCTCTGCTTCTGAAGAAAATATATTGGTTGCAGATGGTTCAGGGGGAGTCATTCAAGTTCATCTTGATGGTGAGGTCACTAATCGAGAGGTTATTGGAGATATAACCGGTCTTATTTGCTCTAATTATAATGAAATAGCCTCAATATCTCTCGCGAATGGTTCACTACTAATTATTGATAAAAATGTCCAAATTATACACGAATCTGTAGTTAGTGATGATGATACGGAGACAATTTCCTGTATGGTGTTCCGAGAGGAAGGAGTTCTTCTTGTTTCTCGAGAATCACTTGGAATGATTATTGATGATAGATTCCAGAACCGAATAGAATGTTGGCATCCGAATCAAGGATTGATTCATACTATTGAATTACCATCACGCGTAACTGCAATTTTGGCTACCAAAAAGGGAGCATTAGTGGGTTGTATTGATGGCAAACTACTTTCTCTTGAAGTTGGTAATAATCAAATCGAAGAAGTAATCAATTTCGATTATCCCATTTCCAATATCATTGAATATCAGGGAGATATCCTTGTTAGTTCTTGGTTTCAAGTTTATCGTATCAATAATAGTGGAGAGATTTCATGGTCTTTTGAGCATTCTGGACTGATAACTCAGATGATGATTCTAGATAATGGGAATCTGGTAATTATTGGCGAATCACCTGCTGGCTCTAATCCGGCTCCTGTAATTCTTCTTGATCCCGATTCGATTCCATATTTACCTGAAGGAGACGAATTCAATTTTGAAGAGATTAGCCAAGGTTCAAGTGAATTTGCTGGAGATTTGTCTCAAGAGGAAATCGCCCTAGCTGATGCTCCACCTATGGCAATTAGTGAAACAGATGATTTGATGAGTGCACTTGGAGAAGAATTGGAAATTATCAATGAGGAAAAGGTTGTAGAGGTTGATTTGCTTGAAGATCTTTCCTCTTCAGCCCGTGCCATTAATCTTCCACCAATTGCTGACGCAGGAGAAGATCGAACAGTAAATGCCGATGAAGATGAGACAGCAATAGTCCTGCTCGATGGAAGCCGCTCATATGATCCAGATGGGACTATTGAGTCTTGGGCGTGGCAGAATGAGAAGGACAAAATCATTGGACATACTCCTATGATTAAGGTAAAATTGCCATCCGGTGTTCACACGTTTAAATTACAAGTGACCGACAACCGCGGAGCATCGACAACATCGATGGTTACAATTCGCATTCAGTGATTATTACGGTTCTAAAGTGCAGCAAGAGCACTCTTTAGAGCAGGAATTGCGTCTTCCCATGTTGACACAATTCCATAGTCTGCAACACCAAAAATGGGGGCGTCAGGATCTTTATTGATGGCTACAATATACTTAGAGGAGCGCATACCAGCAAGATGTTGAATGGCTCCGGAAATCCCTACAGCAATGTACAAAGATGGTGTAACGGTCTTTCCAGTTTGACCTACTTGCATACTGTGAGGCATACCCCACTCGTCAACAACTGCACGTGATGCCCCAACAGCAGCTCCTATCATATCTGCAACTTCTTCAAGATGTGAAAAATTCTCTTTTTCACCTATGCCTCGCCCACCTGAGATGATAATATCTGCCTCTGAGACATCTAATCTTTCACTTGCTTTCGCGATAGCTTCTTTGATTGCAATAGAGACATCAGCGCTTTGGTCTACTGTATTGATTGGTGCGCTGCCTCCACTTCCAGCAGCATCGAATGCATTTGCTCTCAAAGTGATAACACAGTCGCCAGAAACACTAGAGGTTTCAACTGCCTTACCGGAATATATTGGTCGAGTGATATTGATGCCTCCAGATAGTGCAGTTGCGTCTTGGATAATTGCAATTCCCATCTTGGCAGCAATTCTTGCAGCAACTTCACGACCGTTCGGTGTAGCGCCAGCAAGTACAACACCGTTGCACTGTGGTGTTAGAGCTGATGCCCATGCACCTCCATCAAAACTTGCAAAGCAATCACCTACAACAGAGACGACCTTTGAGACGCCATTGATAGTTGCAGCTTCATTTGCCCCGTTTCCACCTGGTACTACCACAGTTGGAGAGCCACCTAATGCACAGGCTGCTCCTACTAGTTGAGCTGTAATTGGATGAAGTGAATTCCCTGATGATTCTGCTATTACTGTAATTTCCATATCTATTCCTCCTCAGATGACATTTGCCTCATCACGTAATTTACTAACTACAGTGGGAACCGAGTCAGCCCCCTCAAACTTTTGACCCGGTGGTTTCTCAGCCGGTGGCGAATGAGCCTCAATAGTAACTGTTGATGCACCAAGATCCACTCCAAGGTCTGCAGCACTCCATACATCAACAGGCTTCTTCTTGGCCATCATGATTCCACGGACATTTGGTCTACGCATTTCGGTTAGCCCCTTGTCAAATGCAAAAACACAAGGCGAGTTTACACCTACCTTTTCTTGCCCTGCAGCACTTGGTCGAGTTGCAATGAACCCTCCTCCATCTGAGGAGACTTCTGATACGAGTGTTACACAAGCAGCGTTGAGAATTTCTGCAACGCCAGGGCCCGTTGATCCAGAGTTGGTATCTGCTGCTTGCTTACCACAGAATACTACATTAGCTCCACTTTTGCTGACAGCAGCAGCCAATAGTGCCTGAACTTGAGTAGAATCAAGAGCACCAATATCATCTACAGAGACATGAACTAGAGTGTCCGCACCAACAGCAGCTGCGTCACGTAGTAATTTCTCACAGCGAACAGGTCCAGCGGTAATCGCAACTAGGTCTCCACCAACAGATCCTTTCAACTGAAGTGCAGACTCAAGTGCATACTCATCATAGGGGCTCATTGACCACTTTGCAACAGCACCTTCGTCAACTCGATTCCCGCTAACTGAGATTTTGGCAGTAGTATCAGGTACTTGTTTGAGAAGAACGGCGATTGTCATAATAAGGCCTCTTTATGGCTTGTCGAACTGCACCCCATCTATGAAGATTAGGAGAGCCACCGTAGGTGGAATCTAGTGGGATTTACAACACTTGGTGGCCAAGAACTCATAATTCACGAGTAAAAGCCTGAATTCCAGTGATATGTCGTCCAAGAATTAAATTGTGAATATCGTGAGTTCCTTCATAGGTTTTGACAGACTCTAAGTTCGCCATATGTCTCATGATACAGTACTCATCTAGGATTCCGTTTGCTCCATGCATATCTCTAGCTTCGCGAGCAATTTCAAGGGCAATATCTACATTGTTCATTTTAGCTAGAGAAATTTGTTCAGGAGTCCAATCTCCACTATCTTTCTTCTGACCTAGGTGGTATGCTAGAAGTTGTGCCTTGGTTATTTCACGAAGCATCCAAGCGAGTTTATTCTGAACCAGTTGGTAGGAGGCGATTGGATGTGTGAATTGAATCCGGCTCATTGTGTAATTCTTAGCGGAATCAAAGCAGGCCTGTGCTGCACCAACTGCACCCCAAGAAATTCCATAGCGAGCGTTGTTGAGACAGGAAAATGGACCACGTAGACCCTTAACTCCAGGAAGAATCCGGTCTTTTGGAATCTTACAATCTTGGAAAACCAGTTCGCTAGTAACACTAGCCTTCAGTGAGTGTTTCCCTTTCATTTCAGGTGCTGAGAATCCAGGGTCTCCTTTCTCAACGATGAATCCACGAATAACTCCATCTAACTTTGCCCAGACTATTGCAACCTGTGCCAATGTTCCGTTAGTAATCCACATCTTCGCTCCATTCAGAAGATAATGGTCTCCATTATCTACAGCCTTGGTAATCATGTCTCCAGGGTTTGATCCGTAATCGGGCTCGGTTAGACCGAAGCATCCAACCCATTCTCCACTGGCCATTTTCGGCAAGTAGTGTTGCTTCTGTTCCTCACTACCAAAGTCCCAGATTGGGTACATGGCAAGACTGCCTTGAACGCTAGCAAATGAACGCAGTCCACTATCTCCTCGCTCTAATTCACGGCAAATCACACCGTATGCGGTGTAAGAAAGTCCAGGGCAACCATATCCCTCAAGAGGTGCTCCTAGAACACCCATCTCACCGAGTGCGACTCGCCATTCATCTGGAAAGACTCCTTCACGGCATGCCTGCTCGATATTTGGTAGAACTTCTTGGTCGACAAAGTCACGAACCATTTCACAAACCATTTGTTCCTCATCAGTCAATAGTGAATCCACATTGTAGAAGTCAAGGGCTTCGTATGGCATGTGTTTCAGACTCCTCGCGATGACAGCCGCAAATGAAGGTTGCCGCCATGCTTAGAGCAGTGCTTAGTGAGAAAATAATTCTCATTTACGATATTTTTTACTTTTTTTCGCGCGAGCAAGTTTGCGATCTTTAACAGTAATTTCTTTCCTAGACTTCTTACTTCCAAATCGCTTTACTGTCCAATCTTGTAATCGTGACGAAGATGAATAAACTAAACTTAGGACTACCATCCCCATTGCTAAAGGAATTGCAAGAGCAATCCAGATTGATAGTAGACCTGCTGAATCATCTGGGGGTGGGGCAAAAGAAACTACATAACCTCTATTTGTAATAATCCAACCACTGTCAACTCCAGTCGTCCAAGTTCCAATAATTCTTCCACTTGTTAACTCGATATCTTCGACGTCATTATTTTCTAGCCAAGGGAAGGAGGCATCCAACAGACTGTCATGTTCGATTAGGCTGGCAGGAATTGTGGCAATTAGACTCCGGCCTCCATCTTGATTTTCAATACCAACGAAAAAAGAATCTAAACCTGTAAGTGTATTGATTTCTGGTTTAGACATAGAAATATCATTTGGATTGAGATAAATTGTTGCTATATTTTGATTTTCAGCAATAGCAATACAGACATTGGAATTTCCGCTTGGACAATTTATGCCATTCCAAACATAGCCTGTTCCTCCAACCCAAGATAGAACATGGTCTCTGTCAATCACTCCAATTCCATTTACTGTAGACGCTACTACACACATTCTGATTGTTCGGTGACAATCCATCGATTCTATCGAACCATCTCCTGCTCCGACTATTACGTGTACCTCAGCACTTCCATTGGCATCTGCTCTTAATCTCCAAATTTCTCCGTTTGTTGATCCAACGTAAGCCCAATCTCCAGCGGTATTCCAAGCTACAGAACTAATGTCCGAGAACATTAGAGAAGATTCAGAAGCTGCTTTTTCCACAGAATGGTCTTGCTTAGCATATCTCAGAACCATCCCCTCTTCTCCTACAAGAAATGCAGTTTGACCTCCGGGGTGGAAATCTGCATCATTGATATTTTTTGAACTGGGCCAGAGTAATTCTATCTGTATAGATGGGTCTTGTGCATCTAGATAGCGAATATATGCATCATTTCCGTAAATTAATACAGATTCTCCAACCGGATCGATTGCAACTCCTTCAAGGCCTAAATCTGTTTCAGTAATCCTGAATCCATCTCCTAATTCGACTGCAGAGATTGCAAGAGCATTTGGCATCATAAGCATACAGATGCTCATTGCCACAATTGTCGCTCGCCAACAATATTGCATGAGACGCGCATACTGCCGTTCCGTTTAGGGATGTGGGGTGACTGAATTGAAGAGTTTTGAGAGGCAGTATTGAAGACGGGTTCGGCCTCGCACCGCCTCATGGAAAGATTCGATGTCAAGCGTGGACTCATCAAGGCACTAAATGCAGATGGTGGCCTAGTGGCTCTAGCAAGTAGTTATTTTGAGAATATTGAGGCGAATGGTGAGGACTCTTTTTCTGGCTCTCACGGGATTATGACTTCTATCATTGGGCAATATGATAATGGCGCTCTAATTGTTGATGTAACAAATGTCCCTCCTAATTTTGATGACCCCGAATCAGTAAAATCAGCTATGGATGC
>NTJR01000012.1 GCA_002457595.1 Marine Group II euryarchaeote MED-G36 | reverse complement strand
TTTGCCTCTGAGGTGGTTGTATCACATGGTTCAGAATTAACATATACTACTTGAAATCACTCATGTGTAAACTAGGGGTTACGGTACAACCCGTTGTAGATAGATCGTATCATAATGGGTCTAAGGTATGAACCCATATTGAAGGATATGTAACATTCTAACCGTTGTACATAGGATTGTCAATTACGCTAGCGTAGTTGATGGGTAGCAATGTAACTGTACATTATGATGTTGCCATTAATACAACGGCTACAAGGCCGAAGGCAATTAAGGGTAAAATTGTCAACCAAAACCACATCTTCTTCTCATCCTCTTCCATAGGAAGTTCTCCTCTTGCCTTGGAGATAAATGAATGGGCAGCATGAACCCCTAGTGTATGCATACGTCATTCAGGGGTACCCCACCGCCCCTCTATTGCGCGGGCATAATAATCCGTACCCTATATTACGCCAGCACGATTCAATTCTCTAAACACAATCGCTATGCAAATTATGCTGATTAGAATTCCAATAGGTCCTCTTTTGATTTTAGAAGATGGCCTGAATCCTAGGATTGGTTCAGCCTTAGTTGCCAGTTGTTCTTCTATTTCACCTATGGGCTTCATGATAATAGCGTAAAGTTCCCACTTTATGAAATACGCTACATGACGTATGTGCCTATCACGCTACCCATTGATTCAATCTCAAATTTCAACAATTAGAGCAGCAGCCCTTGCCTAATTCAGGCTTGTGTGCTTCCCAGATTGTAGCCATGCCCGGGAATATGGCCTTTCCTTTTACTTGAACAAATCCTACTTCTTCGAGCATTCGAATGTAATCCTTAGTTGTTCCAAAATGTACGTACGTTTTGGTCAACCATTTCCAGGGGTGGTCGCTTGTTTTGCAAACTATACGCGCATAGGCTCCAACCCAGATTCGCATCCACATCCAACCGAAGAATCCGTGCAATTGATTCATTTTTGCAGGATCTACAATTACGACCTTAGCGCCGGGCTTCAGTACGCGTAAAACTTGACTAAGACCAGCCCGCTTATCATACCAATCTCGGAATGAAAATAAAGAGCAAACACCATCGAAAGAATTGTCCTCAAATGGAAGCTCTTCTGCCTTGCCTTCTACGAACTCGACAAGAGAATCTCCACGTTCTGTTCTACATGCATTAACTCGAGGTTCCGCGGTAGCCAGCATCAGAGCGCTAGGGTCAAGACAAACTAAGTCCGTGCCAACAACATCTTCGGCGAAACTACCAGGTCCACATCCTACCTCAAGTATGCGTCCTTCAGCAGGCATCTTTTGCCTTACTAATCCCCTCCATTTCTTGACTTGGCCTAGAGTTGCGAAGCGGTTTATACGGTCATACACGGGAATGGTCGCTTCGAGATTGAGCATCAACTCATCCCACTCTTCCGAGTCTATGGTTTCCGTGTCCACGAAGAGGCCCTGATTCGCTCCTATATTTGGTTGGTTTGGGGGGGCCAACCCCCGACACCCCGACACTAAGAAACACATGTAACGGAGGTTATCATGATATACCCTTCTTCGGTCGCCGCCATCACCGAAGGTGAAATAGATGAGTCACGCTGATGTTCTACGTACAATTCGTGAAGCAGAAGATGCTGCTTCCTCGACCATATCAAAGGCCGAATCAGATTCCTCAAGCATCATTCAAAAGGCAAGACTAGAAGCTACTGAGTCAGTTCAGAATAGTCGCTCAGATTCAGAATCTGCCGCTCAAAAAATTGTTACTGATTCTCGTGCTGCTGCAGAGAAAGAAGCGGCTAAGGTGTCTAAGGAAGGAGATGCTTCGATTGCAGCCATTCATTCTAGTGGCGAGAAGAACCGTAAGAAGGCTCTGAAAGTAATTCTTGATGCCTTCCGTGCTTAATCACACACAACAAATTCGGAGGTTGCTAGAAATGTCACAGGTTCAGACTCGCCAAATGGGTCGTTTGACCGCTGCTGGTGTTTTGGATAACCTCGATGATGCTCTAGGAATGCTTTCTCGCTTGAAGGCATTACACTTCATTGATTACACTGGCTCTGAGGATGGCTTTTCATTGGGAACTCCTTCAGGCAAGGCAGATCAAATTGGTAGAGATCTCAACAAAGTGCGTGCCGCAGTTTCACAAATTGAGGTGGCTGAACCAACAGAGATGACTTCGGCTACGTCAGTACGCAAATCTTTGGATGGCGAATTACCTGAGAAAGTAGATTCTCTTCTAAGCCATATGAGCCGGATAGACGAAATCGATACAGTTGTGACTTCTAAATCTGAAGAGGAGGCCACTTTGAGTGCGATTTCTCCCTTGGGTGTAGATGTTGAACTACTTACTGGATATTCATCTCTTACTTCATTCGTTGGCACTGTCAACGACGTTAACGCTGCAAAAGCCGCTGCAGCAAATGGAATCTTCATCAATGGAGGCGATGTAATCGCTGTTTTCGTCAAGAATGAAGATGCATCAGAGACATCTTCTGCTCTACAGAATGCTGGTTTTGCTGCTATCCAACTTCCTGATGGTGAAGGGGATGCCGATGCACGCATCAATCAATTAGCAGGTGAGCGTGTTGAACTTCTAAACGAGAGAGAATCCCTCAATTCTGATGTGGAATCTTGGTCATTAGAAAATGGTGAAGAACTTCTTTGTGGTCTTGAATTGCTAGAAAGAGACCACGATTTGAAAACATCTCCAGTCAAGGTTGCCGTCACAGACCATGCCTTCGTTATCGATGGCTGGGTCGAAATGGACAGAGCCCACGACGTCAAGTTAGTATTAGCAAATACATGCATAGTTGTTGATGTTGAACCGTTCGTAATTGAAGCCGGCGGTGGACATCATGATGACGACCACCACCATGAACCCGTATCTCCTCCAATTGCCTTCCAACCTCGAAAGTCGAGTAAACCAATGGAGTTAATCACTGACGCAGTAGGTCGTCCAGGATATGGTCGTCTAGATCCTACTTTCTTCATGTTCTTCACTTATCCTCTATTCTTTGGTCTAATGCTTGGGGATATGGCATATGGACTAGTTACCATGGGGCTTGGTGCTTTCCTTCTTAGGACCGCAGGCACCAATGCAGGTCTCGAGCTGGGAGGCAAGTTCCTCCTTCTCATCGGCTCTGCTACTCTTCTATTCGGTTACATCTATGCCGAATTCGCGGGCTGGGAGATTTTTGCTCACGAGGGCTCAAATCCAGCTCAGTCCTTACAATTCCTCTATCCAGAGGTTGATTCTCATGGACACGTCTTTGAGGTTGCTTTAGGTTACAACATATCTCTCGCATTCCCATTCCACCGCGTCTCAAGCAATCTGATGGATCTCATCATTCTCACTCTATACATGGGTTGGCTACATGTCATGCTTGGCTTAGTAATGGGATTCCGTGATGTCCTACTTATTGGAAATGGACACGGCGGAATTGGTCTAGTTGCTGCTTTCTTTGAGAAGGGCACATGGATGCTTCTCCTTATTGGAGGTCTTCTCTTCACACACGCATACATTGGTTCACATGCAGAATTCCTAAACATAGGTGTAGCATTGATTGGAGTATCAACAGTACTTCTGATGTGGACTCTATATCGCTATCACGGCCTTGACCTTCCTATCGCCATAATGATGGGGCCAATTGAGGCATTAGGTATGATGCCGACAGTCATATCTTATGTCCGATTATTCGCAGTTGGTGTGGTCGGTGTCAAGATTGCTGAAACCGGCAATCACATGTTCTATGACAATATTACAATGGATGAGCCATTCATGGCTGTCATACTATTCATCGGTTGGTTCGTCGTCCAAGCATTCGCTTGGGTTCTCGGCGTCTTCAGCCCTAACATCCACGCGGCCCGATTGCACATGGTCGAGTGGATGAAGCAATACTACGATTCCAGCGGCAAACCGTTCTCGCCATTCGGCGGAACGTCCCGTTTTGTGGAGGGTGAGTAATCATCAGTCTGCCGTGGATACAAAATTTGGAGGAATAAGAAATGAAGACAAACACAATGAAAGGAATAACTCTGCTTTTCGTGCTTTTCGTCGTTGCATCTTTTGCGACTGGCGTTCAAGCAGCTGAAGAAGCGGTACGCGACCAGACCTCGGCATATGCGGCTCTTGGAGCCGGAATTGCTCTTGGTCTAGCAGGAATAGGAACTGGCCTCAGCCAGGGACCAATTGGTGCAGCATCTGTAGGCATGATTGCCGAAGATCGCGGCCGAATCGGTCACGCAATTCTATTCACCGCTCTACCAGAGACCATCGTTCTATTCGGTTTTCTAGCAATGTTCTTGATGCCCGGTCTAGTCTGAGCATCACGCTGAAAATCGAAAAATTACGAATCAATAAAAGGTGAAAAGATGACACTGGATTTGCTAGCTAACGAAATCGCAGCTAAGGCTAAGGCCGAGGCTAAGGCGATTACAGATGCAGCCCGTGCGCAAGCGAAGGGCATCAAAACCGAAGCCAAGGCTGAGGCAGATGCTGCTAGATCAGAAATGGTCGCACGCGCGGAGCGAGAGAGTAGCCAGTTGTCAGTGGAAGTCGTGGCATCAGCCCGACAAGCAAACCAGAAGCGAGAACTTATCGCACGACGCGAGGAGTTGGATGCTACTTGGAATACGGTGCAAGCAGAGGTGGCCTCGGCCGACCTCAAAGGACGCGCTGACATTCTGAAGTCTCTGCTTACAGAGGCTAAGGGTGCCGGCGATGGAATGGTTTTGCACCCTGTATCCATTGACAGAAAGGCGCTTACAGGCCAAGGTTTCGACCTTGGAGACGACGTTGACGGATTGGGTGGATTCACCCTAGAGTCCACAGACGGAACTATAGTGCTGGATTTCCGCTTTGACAGCCGGCTTGAGGATGCTTGGAAAAGCAACCTCGGGTCTGTTAATGAAGCGATGTTTGGAAAATGAATGAGGTGAATGAATGGCGAGGATGACTAGTGGTCGCTCGAATATGGCAAATGCTGGAGCGCGTGCAAAGGCGCGTAAGGCATCGCTAATCGACGCCACGCGTATGCGACAACTCCTACAGCAAGGTACTGATTCAATCGGTGCTAGCATTGGAGATTTCGGATATCGTTCCGAGATGGACGTCTATTCCACTCGTATGGGTGGTTCGGATGCTATCGAAGCAGCGCTCAGTCACAACCTCGATAATGACCTCGATTCAGTACTCGACTTCTGCCAAGGAAACCTCAAAGGGTTAGTGGCAATTTATGTCGAGCGCTATCATTATGACAAAGCGAAGACTGTTCTCAGGGCAGTTCACAAAGGTGCTTCAGATGAATTGATTGCAGATCAAATTCTACCTGAAGAGAACCCAAAGAACTCTCTCTGGTTACAAATTGTGCGAACTACTGAGACCGTTCAGGAAGCCGCTGATGCAATGGCAGGATCTCCTTGGGGTCGATGCTTAGCTAAACTTGAGGGTGAACCCTCTCTACAAGAGATGGAAGATGCCCTTGATAGACAATACTACGCCAACTCACTCGTTGCAGTACGTGGCAAGGATGCAAATCCACAGATGCTACGCTACATGCGTACCGAGATTGATCATCGAAACATCGTAAACCAATTCCGTGCTCTTCGACAGAATCTCTCTGTTGAGACGCGCGTGAACCTAAACATACCGGGAGGCAGAATCGGAGATGCTGTGCTACGCGCTGCTACTCAAGCCGATTCGGAGGAGGCATTGTTAGATGCCCTCCGTCGTGCGAACGCCTTCAACGATTCTGGCTTTGAAGAAGCCCTATTGGAGTCTAATGAATCTAGATCACTTGATCCAGTTTTCAATCTCCTACGTAACCAGAGATTAGCGATGCTGAAGAGATTTTCACATCTCAATCCGGTCTCTGCTTTCCCGGTAATATATTACATTCAAGCGAAGGTTCTGGAAGTCCAGAATCTGCGTCTGCTCGTGCGCGGTAAGGCTGCTGGTCTCAGTGATGAGGTCATCGAAGCGCACTTATTTGTCTGAGGTGAAAATAATGGAAATCGCAGTAGTCGGTACGCCTGAATTCACTCTTGGATTCCAACTCGCCGGCGTTACACGCCTGCACCACCCCGAGAATCTTGAGGGAACCGCAAAGGTTCTTCGAGAACTTCTCGAACAATCAGAGATCGGTATAGTCGTAATCGATAGTGCCGAACTCACCCAGATGTCAGATAGGTTGCGTCAGCAACTTTCTGATAGCATCACACCCACAGTTTTGGGTATAGGGACTGAAGAGGATAATACCCTCCGAGAGTCTATCAAGTCAGCTCTTGGAGTTGACCTATGGAAGTAATTCCAAAAAAAAGAATAAAGGAAGTGAAAATATGAGTGAAGAAAACGGAGTGATTTATCGCATCTCAGGACCAGTTGTTACCGCTATGGGTATATCACCACGAATGTATGAAGTTGTACGAGTTGGTGATGAAGGTCTGATGGGAGAAGTCATTGAATTGCATGGAGATCAATCGGTTATTCAGGTGTACGAGGAAACCTCGGGCATCAGTCCTGGAGAACCAGTTATCAGAACAGGTCAGACTTTGTCTGTCCAATTGGGACCAGGTCTATTGACTAAGATCTACGATGGAATCCAGCGTCCTCTTCCAGAATTGGAACAGACGATGGGTGTTTTCATCACACGTGGTGTTGATGCAGACGGTCTAGATCTTGAGAAGATTTGGGATTTCGCCGCTACTGCAAAAGCAGGTGACGAGGTCTCTCCAGGAGCAGTTCTCGGTACAGTTCAAGAAACTGAAACAATCGAGCACCGAGTTATGGTCCCACCAGGGACGTCAGGTGTCATCAAGAGCATCAAATCAGGTGAGTTCAATGTTACTCAGACTGTTTGTACTCTCGAAGACGGAACTGAAATCGCTATGATGCAGAAGTGGCCAGTTCGAACCCCTCGACCATTTGTCCAGAAGTATGCTCCAGATACTCCACTAATCACAGGCCAGAGAATCCTTGACTTCCTATTCCCTCTGGCTAAGGGTGGTACTGCTGGAATCCCAGGTCCATTCGGGTCTGGTAAGACAGTAACACAACAACAACTTGCAAAGTGGTCCGACGCACAAATCGTAGTCTACATTGGTTGTGGAGAACGTGGAAATGAGATGACTGAAGTTCTAACAGAATTCCCTCACCTTATCGATCCTCACACAGGAAAGGCTCTGATGAACAGAACCACCATGATTGCAAACACCTCGAACATGCCAGTTGCAGCGCGTGAAGCATCTGTTTACACTGGAATTACCATCGCGGAGTATTTCCGAGATATGGGATACGATGTGGCATTGATGGCTGATTCTACAAGTCGTTGGGCTGAAGCAATGCGTGAAATTTCTTCACGTCTTGAAGAAATGCCTGGTGAGGAAGGATACCCTGCTTACCTCTCAAGCCGTCTGGCTGAATTTTACGAGCGCGCAGGTCGTGTCGAAACATTGAGTGGCGATGATGGTTCAATTTCGGTTATCGGAGCGGTATCTCCACCTGGTGGTGATATTTCTGAACCGGTCAGCCAAGGTACACTTCGTATCGTTAAAGTGTTCTGGGGATTAGACGCAGGTCTTGCTCGACAACGTCACTTCCCTGCAATTAACTGGTTGAACTCGTACTCACTATACCCGCCTTCACTAAATCAGTGGTACCGTGATAATATCTCGAATGACTTCCCGGAAGTTCGTACCGAGATCAGCGCTTTACTTCAGGTTGAGTCTGAGCTGCAAGAAATCGTTCAATTGGTCGGTTCCGATGCACTTCCTGTTGACCAACAGTTGACTCTCGAAGTTGCTCGTATGATTCGTGAATTCTTCCTACAACAGAACGCATTCCACGACGTCGATACTTACAGTGATTTGAAACTACAATACACAATGGCAAAGGCGATTCTTTCCTTCCAAGAAGAATCGAAGAAAGCCCTTGCTGGTGGTGCAATGCTAGAAGATGTTGTCAATGTTCCAGCGCGCTCAGATTTGATGCGCGGACGATTCGCAGAAGGGTATGCTGAGAAAATCGAAGGTCTTCTCGATGATATGAATAAGCAGATTTCTGCAACAATGGAGGCGAACTGAATGAGTGGCAAAGAATACCGCACAATTACTGACGTGAAGGGGCCTCTTGTGTTCCTGAATAAAACTGAACCAGTGGCATTTGGAGAAATCGTACAATTGCGCCTATCTGATGGCACCATGAAAAATGGTCAAGTTCTCGATACTTCAGATGATCAAGTCATCGTTCAGGTTTTCGAAGGAACTGCATCCGTCGATCGACAAACCGGTGTCAAGTTCATGGGCGATGTTTTCAAGTTACCAGTTTCAACTGATTTAATCGGTAGAATTCTCGATGGTGCAGGCCGCCCTCGTGATGGTGGTCCAGAAATCGTCGCCGACGAGATGGCAGACATTATCGGTGCTGCAATCAATCCGTACTCGCGTGAGAGTCCAGAAGCGTTCATCCAAACTGGAATTTCAGCGATTGATGCTTGTACTTCTCTAGTCCGTGGACAGAAGTTGCCTATCTTTAGTGCAGCAGGTCTTCCACACAACGATATCGCACTTCAGATTGCTCGACAAGCAAAGCTTGTTGGTAGCGATGATGATTTCGTCGTAGTTTTCTGTGCAATGGGAATCACAGCAGAAGAGTACAACTTCTTCGTTCACGATTTGGAGCGAACTGGTGCACTTGAGAACGCTTGCCTTTTCGTTAACTTAGCAGACGACCCAGCAGTCGAGCGTTTGATTACTCCTCGTCTTGCTCTGACTGCAGCAGAATACCTTGCATTCGAGCACGATTATCACGTGCTCGTCATTTACACTGACATGACAAATTATTGTGAATCATTGCGTCAAATCGGTGCAGCCCGTGAAGAGGTTCCTGGCCGACGTGGTTATCCAGGTTACATGTACACTGACTTGGCTATGCTCTATGAGCGTGCAGGTCTTGTTAAGGGCAAGAAGGGTTCAATCACTCAATTCCCGATTTTGACTATGCCCGGTGACGATATCACCCATCCAATCCCTGATCTTTCAGGGTATATCACAGAAGGTCAAATTGTGATATCCCGTGAATTGCACCAGAAGGGTATCTATCCTCCAATCAACGTTCTACCTTCTCTCAGTCGACTGATGAACGCAGGTATTGGACCTGATAAGACTAGAGAGGATCACAAGTCTGTATCCGACCAACTTTATGCAGCATATGCACAGGGTCGTGAACTACGTGGTTTGGTTGCAATTGTCGGAGAAGATGCGCTAAATGAGCGTGACCTTCAATTGCTGAAGTTCTCTGATATTTTTGAGAATCAATTCCTACGACAGGGACGCGATGAAGATCGTTCAATCGGCGAAGGGACTCTTGACTATGCTTGGGAATTATTGTCGAACATTGATACAAAGTATCTAGTTCGTCTAGACCAAAAGTGGATTGACAAGTATCACCCAACCGAGAAGAAAGAGTGAAAACTCCAATTTGTGATTTGATGAAGGAGGTGAAACAGTATGGCACTCGACATAAAACCGACCCGCTCTGAGCTGATTAACCTCAAGCGTCGAATCAAGCAAACATCTAGTGGATACAATCTGCTGAAGATGAAGCGGGACGGACTTTTCCATGAATTCCGTACTTTGCTTTCAGAGATGATTACTGCTCGTGAAGAACTTGTAGCCACCTACCGTAAGGCCGTTGAGACAATCAGCCTTGCCAGTGCTCTCGAAGGAGGCCTAGTGGTCAAGAGTGCAGCAATTGCAAACTCAGCATCCCCTCTTGTCGAAGTGTCTCCTCGAAACATTATGGGCGTAGTAGTACCAAAGGTAGTTGGAGAGAATTTGACTTCAACAATCGAGAACCGAGGAACTGGCCTGATTGGTGGTTCTCCATACATCGATGAGGCTGCTGATGCCTATTCCGATCTAATCGCAAACATAGTCAAGGCTGCTGAAATGGAAGCAACTCTCAAGCGCCTTTTGGAAGAAATTGAGGCTACTAAGCGCCGAGTCAACGCTCTAGAGTTCAAGGTAATACCTGAGATGAAAGAAGCACAGACCTTTATTCAACTTCGTTTAGAGGAAATGGAAAGAGAAGAAACCTTCCGCCTGAAGCGATTCAAGAACAAGTGATTATTCTCAGTCTATGCCTAGCGCGGATTGATAGGTGAGTGTCCAAGTTCGCAACCACCGGAGGTGGTTGAATACATGTCAGAGCATGAGCCCTTAGTTCTAGACCATCATGCATGGAATCAGCAAGAGTTGCTTCAATATGTCCTTGAGAGGCACTTCGTATTGGGTGAAGAAGTAGCGGCAGGTATTGCTTGGCAGGCTCAGGCAAGAGGAAATACATCCGATAGTGATGCTCTAGTCGAAATTAACTCTCATCTAGAAGAGTTAGGGTGGCTTGCAATGTTAGATGAAGGTAAACCAAATATTCTCTCTGTTGCTCCTTATCCCATTTCAGAACCAATGATTCCGAATTGGCAAAATTTTGCTGTATGGTCAATGATGGCAGGATTCCTGACGCTGGTAGGTTCTACCTGGCAATTACGATTCAATCCCGATTCGGCAAGTTTTGATCAAGATATTTTGCTGAATTCGATAACCCAATTCTCCTTGCCAATCATGTTTGTGCTGTTTTTGGCTAGCGACATCAGGAAGCGTACTGCAGCTCACTTTGGAATAGAAATCGGTCATATTGTTCCCATTGCATTTCCGATAGTGTCTCCAATTTGGCCGTTCGGGATTGCAGGATTATTGAGTCAACGTAGAGCAGACTTGACACCAATTCCTGATCGAAAATCCCTAGGTATAATTGAATTTGTTGCACCATTGACGCTATTCTTGTCTGGAACTATTCTAACTCTAATCGGACTGAGTTTGACATCCTCTGAGCCGCCGGTTCTAAATGAGGTTCCTATCGCTTTTCAGAATAATCCTCTAATCTCAATACTATCGCTTGATTGGATTGGTGAAGATTTGACGATACGCCTTCAGTGGCCTCATCTTTCTGCTTTGGCGGGAATTGGTCTTTCACTTGTTGGATGGACGCTACTTCTTCCAATTCCCGGTTTACCAGGGGACCGCCTACTATACTCGATAATTGGTCCAAGAGAAATGTCAAACCCAGAGCAACAAACTCCTGTATTCATAGCAACTCTTGCTGCTGTGGTACTAATTTTTGTCAATACAGAATACTGGCCTTGGCTTCTTATTGGCGCAATAGCAGCTATGAGGCGTTTCAGTCCTGAGAATACCCCTTCTCCACTAGTTGTAGATGTGGCAAAAGGAATTTCAGATGATGATCGTCTGAAATTTAGCGCAATACTGGTCTTTATTCTGCTTCTTGGATTTCCAGGGATGAATCCTACTTTTGAGATGCCCGACTGGGATGGCGGACTTTCAACAGACGATTGGGAGGAGTTAGTCTTCTTCGAGGACGGGCAGGTTGAGTTTGAGTTGATACTTGAGCCATCAGGCATCGCTTCGGTTTCAGGTTGGCTACAGATGCGCGTTGAAGGTGATCCATTAGGGAATTGGCAAATAGAATCTGAATGTCTTGATGAAAGGGCAGTGTGTAGATTTGACGATGTCTCTCAAGCCTCTCATGAAGAAGTTTCATTCAACCTTTCTAGAACTGTTGATGCTAGTCCGCAAGCATTCAGACTCGTCATTCTTATCGATGTAGATGGGCATGTGGATGAACATTCAATTGTATTCCAACCAACGGGAGTGACCACGTCCATTGATCCCCTTTGGGTGATGGTTGAAGATACAGAAACACCAAGAATTTGTGTTGAGATTTTGGTAATTGAGGGCGACTATGTTAATTTGACAAATAGTAATCAGTTCTGGTCATTTGAGAATGAGACCTCACTGGCAGCGGGTCTTCATGATTTATGTGTGCGTGGCCATGAAGGCGCTATGTTTTCGCAGGAACGCTCACCGGACTCATATTTTACCATGGGTCCGGAAATAACAATTTCAAGGTTAAACGAATCAAATGATATTCTAGTAATGCCGATCGAAGATTCTCAGATTAGACGTGCATTCTCAGATGGAGAATGGCAGTTCCCCTCTTCAAATCGGCCATATGAATTTTCAATCACACGTGGTGAATCAGGATCTGCATTCTGTCCCTCTACAAATGTAATAGCTGGAGTGAATTCTACAGGAGAATGGAAAATAGAACTCTCAGATCAATCTTCGATTATTATTCCAGAGAACTCTCTAGGAGTTGGCACTCTACAGATGAATGGTCCCGGATGGTTTGCAATATGCGATGACACAAATATGCTATCTTGGTATTCGATGGTTGAAGGGCCAGACGTCTTATCTAACTATGATGAAGAATTCATCATTTCAAACAGAGAGAACTACTCAATGTCGATTTCTTTAGACTGGACTGGCGACGCTGCTGGTTCTGATTATTGGGACGTTTCGGTTCCTTCGGAAGTAAGTGCAATGTCTTCAGTCCAAGTTAATATCACAAGTAATGGTGACCCTGAAGCTTCGCTGGTTTACTGGGTGACTACAGGTGATGATGGAATCACCCTCAATCTTGCCGCTCGCTCGTTTATTGAGGTGTAATGATGAGAATAGCAGTTCTTGGAGTTGGTTCAATTGGAGGCGTTGTCCTCGGAGCACTCTCAGATAGTCAAATCGATTTACTCGCAGTCGCTCGAGGTCAAACCGCAAAAAATCTTAGTGACATCGGATTGATTCTTCACACTCCTGAGGGCTCAATAGAGATGATACCATCAGAACGTTTTATCATCGTAGATAGTGAAACTCCGTTATCCGAATCAATTCAGTCTAGTTGTGATGTTGCTCTAATCTGTGGTAAGGCAGCATCAACTCCTGTACTAGCTCAGTTAGCAGAAGAGATGCTGACTTCAGATGGTCTTGCAATTAGTTTGCAGAATGGTTTGGGCAACTCTGAAATTCTTGCTAATCGCATTGGTCGTGACCGAGTTTTAGGGGGCTCAATTACTCATGGGGCTTGGGGAGATGGTGACGGTTCTGTATACTGGGTTGGCAGAGGTGCTATCCGGATGGGTGGTCTCGATGGAGGTCCTGCATCCGGTATTGCGTCTGAACTATTTGCAGCACTGAGTGATGCTCAGTTAGAACCAATCTGGTCAGAAGATGTTCAGCAGATTGTGTGGCGAAAATTACTCCTGAATGTGGCGATAAATCCTGTCTGTGCCATAGCTGGTGTTCGGAATGGAGCGATTTTGGAGGTGCCTGAATTATGGGAACAATCTCTTGCTGCTATGAGTGAGGCAGTATCTGTTGCTCGAGGACTTGGGGTTAATTTGGGAGAAGTGGAACTTGAAGATCATCTGCGTAAAGTGGTAGAAGCAACTTCTGAAAATCGCTGTTCTATGCTACAAGATGTAATGGCAGGACGATTGACAGAGATAGATTCGCTATGTGGGGCCGTTGTTGAGAGGGGGGAAATTCTTGGAATCCCTACTCCTGCAAACCAAGCATTACACGCTATGGTCAAAGGGATAGAAAAATCTAGTGAATTCGCTTGATTATTCCAGGTCAATATTCCAGTGTAAACCTACGTTTTCTCGTCTTGCCATACTTGCTTCGGTGACTAGTTCAGCACAAATTATGAGATTACGAAATTCGACCATGCTCTGAGTTGGTTTGGTAGAATGCCATAATGGTACAATCTCACCGCGTATTTCAGATATTCTTTGACGAGCACGACTCAGCCGAGAATCACTTTTCACCAGTCCAACATCATTTGTCATTGTACTACGCAAGGCTCTCAAATCTGTACCTAACATTGGGTGTGAAGAAAATTCGTCGAGATCATCATCACGCCACAGGGTCAGATTTTCTATTATCTCTAGCAATTTTCCATTAGTTGCTCTAGAGCTGATATCTTCTGCGGCTCGCTCTGAGTACACGACAGCCTCTAGAAGTGAGTTTGAGGCTAGACGATTAGCTCCGTGTAGACCAGTTCTTGCCACTTCTCCAATCGCATATAATCCAGGCATGGGTTCTCCATTTCTTAATGCTCTACCACAATGGTCGACAGAGACTCCTCCTACTAGGTAATGAGCGGCGGGGCGAACCGGAATTGGATCATCCCCAAATCTGATTCCCATATTCTCTACACGCGCAGCTATGGTGGGGAAATCATCTTTCAATTCTCTAGAGTCGAGGTGCTCGGTGACGAGAAGGACATGAGAATCTCCACTCTCCTTCATTTCTCTATCAGTAGCTCTAGCAACTATATCACGAGTATCTAGGCTACCTTTAGATGAGTATTTTGACATATATGATGCTTCTGAAAGTGGAGTGGAATTTATTCGCCATTCATCGTATTCGCTTCGAGTCATGAGAATCGCTCCATGACCTCGCACTGCTTCGGTAATTAGGAATGGTTGTTCAGAATCAACTGCGAGTGCCGTGGGGTGGAATTGAATGAATTCCATATCCTCGATATCTGCTCCAACTCGGTGTGCCATGGCGACTCCATCACCCGTTGAAACCGGAGGATTAGTGGTTGCTAAATGTAACATCCCGGCTCCTCCTGAGGCCAAAACTACAGTTCTAGCCGCAAGCGTGTATACGACTCCATCCGGCGCCATGCACCATAGTCCAGCAACGCCTTTGTCGGGGTCTGTGAAATCACGTCGAATTAGGTCAAGTACCATCCAATTCTCAAGAATCCGTAATCCTGAATTATATTCTTCGGCAATTTCTTCTGTTAATGCTCTCTCTATTTCGGCCCCAGTTCTATCTTTAGTGTGTAATATGCGTTTGTCAGAATGACCGCCTTCTCGGGCAAGGTCATACAACCCATTAGCACTAAGGTCGAACTCAACTCCATGCTCAACTAAATCTTTGATTCGATCTGCAGCCTCATATACAACCGAACGAACCACTTCCTCGTCACACAGCCCCGCTCCTGAGGACAAAGTGTCCTTCACATGCGCTTCCAGAGCCGACTCGTCATTGACATCTAGTACTCCGGCAATTCCGCCCTGTGCCCAATTAGTTGAAGAGGTGGACAATTCTTTCTTTGTTACTACAACTACAGTAAGGCCTTGACGAAAGCATCTCAGGGCGAGAAAGAGTCCTGCAATGCCTGATCCAATAACTGCAACATCAGCGGGAGGTAGATTGCGCTCAGACAACCCCGCTACCATGATATTCCTCAGGGGGATATATCATTCAAGATTGCCCCATAAGAGTTCATCCTATTCGGCGATGAAAGTAAGTGTCTGCAATCCTTCTCTAAAACCGTACGCAGCCTCAACCTTCATAGTCTGATAGGGGTCGAGGGCAGGTCTGACGTTGGCGCTTTTTCTTACGTCAATAAGGTGATGGGATGCACTTACTGAGGATTGAACTTGAAAATTTCAAATCGTTTGGTGGAGAAATCACCGTTCCATTTGATGAAGGTTTTACCGCAATAACTGGTCCAAACGGCTCTGGAAAATCGAATTCAGGAGATGCAATTCAATTCGTCCTTGGGACACGTTCGACTAAGGTCATGCGAGCCGACAATGTTGCAGATTTGATATTCAATGGCGGTAAGAGTGGAAAGCCAGCACGACACATGTCTGTGACTCTAGTTTTTGCCAATACGCCCGATATTGATGGCCGCCGTCGTTTACGTATTGACGAAGACGAGGCGCATTTCACAAGATCTGTCAGATTGAGTCGCAAGAATCAGCCAGTCTCATCTTACAAAATTGGAGACCGACCAGTTACTGCAACTGAAATGCGCAGGACTCTAGCTGAAGCAGGACTACATGGAGATGGATACAACATTGTCCTGCAAGGAGATGTCACCAATCTCGCAACTATGACTCCTCACCGTCGCCGCGGAGTACTCGAAGAAGTGGCTGGTGTTACTGCCTATGATAAAGAAATCAATAGTGCAAATAATCAGCGTAAGAGAGTTGAGCACGATATAGAAACTATCGAATTATTTGAGAGCGAGCAAAAGACTCGTTTGAAGAAATTAGAGAAAGAGCGAGAACAAGCACTGAAATTCAAAGCACTAAAAGATGAATTGGATGAGGCGAAAGTCACTCTAGGGCAATCGCGATATAGGAACCGTATTGATGAAATTCAGATGCTCAATGAAGACCATACGAAGTATCAAGAGAGAGATGCGAAGTTAAGGGAAAGTACTCGCGAAGCAAATCAACGTCTTTTGAAGATGGAGGAAGAATTGGTCGCAATTCGAGTTGAATTAGACGGTATGTCTACAGGTGAGTCAAAAGCAGTTCTAGATCAAATCAGGGCATTAGAGATTGAAATTGAGACTAGTCGAGACCGAATTGGTGATCAAGATAGGGCCAGTGATGATGCTACTATTGAGCACGAAGAACTCCAAGAAGACCTGAATCGTGCCAATGAAGAAGCCGAAAGAATTCAGTTGGCGATTGATAATGCCAAGGCAGCTGTTGAGGCTGCTAACGCTAATCTCGATAAGGCCGAAGCAGATGAGAACGAGGCGCGCAATGCCATTGAATCTGGCGACAAACACGCTCGTGATTTGAACCGAGCATTGGGTAAAGCAACAGAAGAGGTCAACAAAGCTCATTCGGCAAAGGCTGAGGTTCGGCTCAACTCTGATAGAGCTGAACAGGCAGCCCGACTAGCCTCAGATAGATTAGCAGAACTTGAAGAGGAATATGAAAATGCAACACTTGAGAGGGACGATCTGGAATTAACTGGTGAAGATCTTCGCGGTGAAGCACCAAAACAAGACCGTGGTGAATTAGCTAGTCAACTCACGAAGTTACAGAAGCAGGAAAAAGCTCTACGTGAAGACAGAGATAGAGCCGATACTCAAGTGCGTGAAGCTACAATGGCTCTCGAAAGAGCAAGGGCTCAACAGGAGGCTCGTTCATCTCGTCCTGGCTCGGCAGTAACATTGAGATCTCTTGCCAAATTAAGAGAAAGTGGTGAAATTAGAGGAATCCTTGGTTCTCTAGGTGAATTAACATCTCCAAAGGATAGCGCTCATGAATCTGCATTAGCTTATGCGCTTGGCGGTGGGATGAATAGTATCGTTGTTAATGATGATGAGGTTGCTGCAAATTGTATTAAGTGGCTCAAAACAAATGGTGGTGGAAGAGCCACATTCCTTCCTCTTAACAAGATCAGTGCTTCTCGTGCTCAAGGCAGAGCACTGATGGTTGCTCGTAATCCAGGCGTTGTCGGTTTTGCACATGATTTACTCGATTATGATGATGAGATAGAAACAGCGGTTCGTTTTGCTTGTCGAAACACTCTGATTGTACAGGCCATGGATGTCGCTAGAAGAAATATGGGCGGCGTACGAATGGTCACTCTAGATGGCTCAATTGTAGAGGCTACTGGGGCAATGACTGGAGGTGCCACTTCCAAAGGTAATCGGCCACAATTCGGCGGAGCCGGTTCTTCGGGAGCTAAAATGGAAAAGTTAGAGTCGGCTCTTTCTCGGGCTAATTTGTATTATTCAACTGTAAAAGCGGCTCTCGATGAACTTAGAGAAAATCAGAATAATTTACGAAACAGTATTCATGGTCTCGATGGAAGCGACCATTCAGTTAAGATTCATGAATGGAAGGCTGACGTACGGTTGGCTCAGAAACAGGTAGATGATATTGGCAAGAAAGTAATTTCTGCCAGAACTGAGTTTGAGAAAGCAGATTCAGCTAGCAAGATGGCAGTTACAGCAGCAGCAAATGCTGTTGAATTATACGAAGACGCTCTCGCAGCACGTAATGCTGCTGCAGAGGCTCTTCAGAATCAAACACCAGATCATCTCTCTCAATTACTTCGATCTGCTCAAGACACTCGAACTGAAGCTGAGAGAACCAAACTCAGGGCTGAAGTTGAGATAACCTCAGGTGAGGAAAGACTCAATGTTATGTTGGAAAGGACCACTAATCTCTCACGTTCTCTTGAGCGGCAGAATGACATAATTTCCAAAGCGAAAGAATCGATTGAGAAACTTGAGTCTGTAATTTCTAAGGCCGAAGAAGAATTGGTTGAACTAAAAGGTCAAGAATCTCAGTTTAATGAGGAATTACAGCAACTTAACTCCCGTCGAGAACAACTTATCGATGAACGTGCCAGTTTGAGATCACACGTAGAACAGCAGGAGTCGAATCGAGAATCGATAAAATCGAGACTCGAAGGGCTCGTGGAACAGATTCGACAAAAGGAGGCGACAGTCGGCGTCTTAGAAGACGAGCTCAATGAGCTAGGAATTACAATACCGACTTCTGAAATTCAATTGCCAACAGTGGCTGAGGCGGAGAAAAGGGTGCAGGGCCTTGACCGCCGTCTCAGCCAACTCGGCGACGTCAATATGTTGGCGATTGATGACTATGATAGAACCGTTGAGAGAATCGCAGCACTAGTCGCCGACGGCAAGCTATGCAAAGATAGGCATGCAATGTTAGTATCTCTCGCCGAGAATTTGGAAGAAGAGAGAAAAACACGTATTCTCGCAGTCTTCAGTCATGTCAATATTAACTTCAAGAGAGCCTATGCGATGCTTCAACCAGGAGGAGAAGGTCAACTTCTTCTTGAGAATCCAAAGAATCCCTTTGAAGGTGGTTTGGAAATGGCATGTATACCTCCAGGGAAGAGTAAGCGAACTCGCCGAAGTTTCCTTTCAGGTGGTGAGAAATCAATGGCTGCTCTAGCATTCATCTTTGCAATCCAAGATTACGAACCAAGTCCATTCTACTACTTCGATGAAGTTGACCAAAACCTAGACCCATTCAATGCTGAAAGAATTGCAACATTGTGTAGACTAAGGAGTCGTCAGGCTCAATTTATTATGGTGACACTGCGAAAGGTCAGTTTGACATTAGCAGATCATCACATTGGGATTACTCATGCAGGAGATGGTTGTAGCCGTAGGATTGCTGACTTTGATCGTGCTGCTGCTCTTGAACTGGGAGAGGAATTTGAAGCTGAAAAGGCGGCTCAAGAGAAAGCCAAGATTGAGAAAGAAAGCATGACGGATTTACCTAAACCTGAGAATATGCCAAGAGTCCCTGAACCAATGGGTAAGCCCCAGAGTCTTGGTGGATTGGCTGAGAGAGCTGGCGTTAGTGATGATGAGGGCGAATCTGCTGAATTTGTTGAGGCAGAGGCAGTTGTTGAAGATGAATCAATTTCATCCTTGAAAGAACGCACAGAAGAGTGGACTGAAGATATTTCAGAGAAGGAGGCTGCGACACCTCCTGTTGAAGAAGATACTATTGAAATTGAGGAAACGAATAATCCAGTAATTACGGTTCTAGATGAGGAATTGGAGGAGTGACATTGGCGGTCTTCGATGCAGCAGCGATGAAGGACGACATCGTAACTAGACTCTTACAGAATGAATCTGATCTCGAGACCAGTAAATATCTTGATCGATTGGTAGAACTTGCTAGTTTAGAAGAGGCTGAACACCAGTTTTTAATTGACCCATTTGACCGCTCAGTTGCTTTAGTCTTCCAGTTATTCCGTTCAAAGGATCTTGACCCTTGGGACGTTGATTTGACTAGTTTTCTCGAGATGTTCGAGGAGAAAATTAGGAATGAAGAAAATATCGATCTCCCTACTTGTGGCCGACTAATTCGGATGGCTTGGCAGATTCTTAGAGGACAGGCATCTACATTGATTGAACGCCAGGAAATGGCTTGGGAGGATGAGTCTGAGGACTTCTTTGACTTCGATACTGCTGGCTGGGAGTCCGATTTCACAGATGATGACTACAACTTCTCAGTAGGGGTCCTTACTGGGGCGGCTGATGGAGTTCTGCCTTCAATGTTCGAGGGTCGCATTCATCGTGAAGAGAGCCGTCCTGTGACTTTGGGCGAATTATTGATGGGGCTACAATCTGCAAAGAAAATTTCAGAGGAGCAAATTCTTCGTGAGCAAATAGCAAAAGAGAGGAGAGAAGCAAACGAATTGGCACGGGCTAGATTTAGTGGCAGCCTTCACGTTGAAGATTTAGAAGATGATATCCGTCGAACTTGGGAAGCGCTGCGAGAAAAACATGCAGTTGGTAATGCCGAAGTAGATTTGAAGTCCATTTCAGAACACTTACGTGATCGCTCGATGGAGGGTGGTGTAGAATTAGATGAAGCTCAAGCTGAGGCTCAAGTAACAGCTCTAGTCTCTGCACTATTCCTTACTAACCGAGGTTATGCCGACTTGACACAGGAATCAGGTCGTAATGGAGCAATTATTCTCAGAGATCTACATCCTGAGAATAATGATTTTGATTCATTAACAAAAATTCTGAACCCGAAACCAGAGATGGAGGTGGCTAAAGATGTCTGAGAAGGTCCAGATTTCTACAATTCTCGAGGCCATTTTGTTTAGTGCAGGCAGATCGATGTCTGTTGATGAATTAATGACTCAAACTGGGAAAACCCGTAGTGAAATTTCGGGGGCTCTTGAAAATCTCAAAACCACGATTCGTCGTAGGAAGGATTCAGCACTCCAGTTGACTGAAGTTTCCGGTCGTTGGATATTTGAAGTAAGGCCTACATTGTCTGACCATTTACCGGAGAATCTGAGGCCAGAAGTCCCTCAGCGCCTGCTTCCTGCTGCAGCCTTAATCGCTTATCATCAACCGATGCGTCAGGCACAATTGGTGGATATGCTGGGTCAGCGCGCTTATGATCATGTTAGAGAATTAGCAAGTCTTGGTTTTATTGACAGAAGGAGAGATGGTTTGAGTCGCAGACTCACTACCACACGTAGGTTTGCAGAGTACTTTGGATGTCCTGAAGTAGAATATAGAGCAGTTAGGCAGTGGTTCCGCGCCGAAGCCTCGAAGGCGGGCTTGACAAGTGCAGAATTGGCTGCCACTTTGTCTGATGAGCAGATGACTATCGAAGAGTTTAGCGAGCAGCCATCTGAGCAAGCATTAGCGCTTGAAGCGGTGCATAGTGAAGAGTGATTATTCTTCACGTATCTGAGTTAGAGCTGCTTCTACAGCCGCCATAGTGATTCTCTCGCCGCTCTCACGTACAATTGTGGCAACAGCCTCTATCTCATGGTCTTCTGCTCCTGCAGATGCGGCCATATTGCGTAGGTGGAGTTTCATATGGCCGGCTTGGATGCCTACAGTTGCTAGGGCTCTCAAAGCCCCTAGGTTCTGAGCCAATCCTGCAGCAGCCATGCATTTCGCTAGATCATCAGCAGAATTGATTCCAAGAAGAGCGACATTCGCTTGTGCACCGGGGTGTATTCGTATTGCTCCACCGACTAATCCAACAGCCATTGGAATTTCTATGGATCCCACTAAATTACCTTCTGCGTCCTTTTCCCAATGAGTCATTGACCCATATTCCTGCCCATAGGCGCAGTATGAATGAGCACCAGACTCTATCGCTCGCCAATCCTGTCCGCAAGCAATTCCTATTGGCGAAATAGCGTTCATTATTCCCTTGTTATGAGTTGTTGCACGGAATTGGTCAGCAGCAGCAAAGTGGTAAGCCTGAATGACCCCGTCTATTACTTCCGAACCCTGCTCGGAGTCGTCACCCTTGGTAGACATCTCGGTTGGAGTGAATGTTGCGCTAACTCGCGCCAATCTGTGTACTGCTAAATTGGAAATAATTCTTAGAATCACTGTCCCTGCAGATAGTGCTTCTATTCGTGGAGCAATTGTTTCCGCCATGGTGTTGACTGCATTGGCTCCCATGGCGTCTCTACAATCTACTAGAATGTGGACAATAACCATCGGCCCAGACATTGTTTCGATAATTCTTACCTCGACATCACGACATCCTCCTCCAAATTTGACTAATATTGGGTCGACATCATTGCAGGCCTGAATTAGTTCATCCTTTGCAGATAGAATCGCCACTCTCGAAGCTTCAGGGTTCTCACACCCTACAATTTGAATCTGACCAATCATCACAGGATCTGTATTGTTAGATGTGAATCCACCTTTTGCTTGACATCTCTTTGCCATATTTGATGCGGCCGCAACTACGCTTGCTTCTTCCACAACAAACGGAATCAAGTAATGTTCATCATCAATGACGAAGTTAGTGGCCACTCCAATGGGTAGTGAATACCTACCGATTACATTCTCAATCATCCTGTCAGCAACACCTTCGTCTAACTCAGCATTTGCCCATGCTTGCACATGTTCGTCAGTCAGGCCAGCTAGTTCGGCTAACCGTGCCCGGCGTTCTGGAACTGATAACTTGTAGAATCCTTTCAGTCGGCTGTTGTCAACAGGCATCTTTTCACCATACCTAGCGAAGCCCCTTCGGTTCTAAGAACTTCGTTATTTGATACCCCAAATTGCCATGGCTATTATGCCTAAGATAATCCGGTAATAATTCACTTTTCTTCCATTTACACGCTCTGATTCTCTAAGTTAGGCTATACCAGACTCTATAAAAAAGCGTTAATTTTGCCATTAACGCATCATTAACGCATTATGGAAGCGTTAGTAAAGCGTTAACAAATATACTATGTAAATGGTGTATAGAGGCTATGTTATAGATTTCTATATTATGAAAAATGGGAATATTGCGTTAATTATCGAATAAAAATGCGTGAGAATGCGTGAATATTATGTACTACCCCCCTTCTGGTTAATCAATGGCAGCAGATGGTGTGACGATTCTTGATCTGCCGCCATTAAGAGGAAATCCATTTGACCTAAGGCCAATTGAGTCAGCACGTTCGGATTTCCTAATTGGCCGAGATAAATTGCTCAGCCAATGGCGGGAATATCTAATCTCACAGAATCCGAGAATGTTACTTCTTGTTGGCGATAGAGGCTCTGGGCGAACTTCATTCATCAACACCTTAGCCACCCAAACTTCTCGTCGATCATATATTGGCCAATACTGGCCAGAAGCCGACGACACTGTTCATGGTCTAATACATGAAATTTCAATTCACTTCGGTGGCTTTGAATTAGCTCCATCGATTCAACAAGTTTCAGATCGACTAGTCGAGATGCTCGACAATGAGTCAGGAGTCCTCCCTTTGATTGTCTTCGATTACCCCTCACATATTGACCTAAATCCAACTATATCTCGTCTTTCCCCTCTTCTACAGAGATTACGAGCTCTAGTTGTTGTTGCAGTAACTCCAGGCCAACTTAGTAATTTGAGTCAAGATGTTTTGGATATTTTTGATCAACCCCGAATACTCTCGAACTTAACAGAAGATCAAATACAAGTTCTTTCTAATCGTAGAGTTTCTCGTTCTGCAAACCAGAAATGGATTATTCGACCTAGTCTTTTGAAAGCTATACATGAGAATACTGATGGAAATCCTAGGAGTGTTGTGAGACTATTGAGGGATTTAGTCGATGAGAGGCATGACCCAGAAGAGGGAGGCGTTCTTGATCGCCTGATGACTTGGAGAGCACCCCCTCGCGTCAAGCCAACTCCCCCTCCAGCATCTCCTGAACCGCTGATTGAGGAGGATATAAGTGAGGATAAAGAAGAATCAATTCAGACTGATGCTGAAGATGACTGGTTTGGAATGCAGGAAGAAACCTTAGAGAAAAATCAAGATAATGACTTCGAAGATGATCCTCCTGATGACTTATGGGATGAGGAAGAGACATTAGATTCAGAACCTATTGTTGAATCCGAGCCATCTTCATGGAATGATGATTTTTCTGCCCCAGATGATATCTGGGAAGGCGAAGATAAAGAAGAAGAAGAATCGAAAGAAATTGAGTTACAGGATGAGGATGAAAGAATCCAAGAAATTGAGGAACAATCTTCACTTGAAGATAATATTGGAGACGAGTATCAGCGCACTGA
>NTJR01000011.1 GCA_002457595.1 Marine Group II euryarchaeote MED-G36 | reverse complement strand
CAGTTCCTAAAATCGAAGTTCCAGTACCACTACCCCCGGTATCTAAACCAATTGTTACAGATAGTGGAAGCGGTGGAAAAGCACTAGCAAGCCCTGCAGTTCGTAGAAGAGCAAGGGAAGCAGGCGTCGAACTTTCTGCGGTTCATGGGAGCGGACCAGCAGGACGTATCCGTCATGCTGATCTAGATGCTTATATTGCAGCAGGAGGCATGGTGCAAGGAGCAGCTCCAGTTGCCTATACAACACGTAGAACTGATGTTGAAGAAATCAAGATGGTTGGACTACGTCGAAAGATTGCTGAGCAGATGACAATCTCAAAGCGACATATACCACACTTCTCCTACTTTGAGGAAATTGATGTTACTGAACTCGAGGAGTTACGACAATTGCTAAACTCAAGTCGAGATGAAAACCAACCAAAATTGACCTACCTCCCATTCATCATGCTAGCACTGGCTAAGCTAATGCCTAATCACCCCGAATGTAATGGGCACTACGATGAGGCTAATGGCATCTTTAGGCAATATGGAGCCTTAAACATCGGAATTGCTACTCAGACAGACAGAGGATTATTCGTTCCTGTAGTCAAACACGCCGAAGCCATGGATGTCTGGCAGGTTGCCGCTGAAATGCAGAGAGTTTCCGGCGCAGCAAAAAATGGCACTTCAAGCCTAGATGATTTGACAGGGTCTACATTTACCATCACTAGCCTAGGGCGAGACGGTGGGCTTGGTGCGACCCCTATCATAAATCACCCAGAGGTATCGATTCTTGGGATTCACAAGGCTCGAGAGATGCCAGTAGTTCACAAGGGAGAAGTGGTAATCCGTAGAATCATGAATGTTTCTAGTTCGTTCGATCATAGAATCGTGGATGGAGCAAATGGAGCAGCTCTAGTACAGTCATTGAAGCGTATGCTAGAGTATCCAGCTCTAATCTTCATGTAGGTGAAAAAATGGAAGAAACGCGAAAATGTCAAGTGCTTGTTGTAGGGGCCGGTCCTGGTGGCTATGTTGCTGCAATTCGTAGCGCTCAACTAGGACTCGATACCGTAATTGTTGAGGGAGATAAAGCAGGGGGCACGTGCCTAATCAGGGGATGTATACCTAGCAAAGCAATAATCCATGCTGCAGATAGATTCGAAGCATTACAGAAACATTCCAATGATGGCGGTCATATGGGGATTTCAGTTGATGCCGGGGCAGAAATTGACATGAAAGCATTGGTAGGATGGAAAGACTCTATTGTAACCCGTCTCAACAAGGGAGTTGAAGCATTATTGAAGGGGTCTGGGGCCGAATTAATCAACGGTTGGGCCACCTTTACTGGGCCGAAGAAATGTACTGTTGAAGGTGAAAATGTCAACGTCAATATAGAAGCGGAAAATGTCATCATTGCTACAGGTTCGAGCCATATTGACTTGCCCTTCATGCCTTGTGATGAGGAATTTATTCTTTCATCAACAGGTGCACTAGATTTGGATAAGTTACCCAAGTCAGCCGCTATTGTTGGTGGAGGCTATATTGGACTAGAATTAGGTTGTGCATTAAGCAAATTAGGCACTGAAGTAACTGTAGTTGAGGGTATGGATTCAATCCTAGCCATCATGGACAAAGAAATTCGGCGGCCATTGGAAATTTGGCTAAAGAAACACAAAGTTACCATTCACACCAATGCCTTGGCACGTGGCGCTGAAATCAAAGGAAAAGGTGCTAGTCGAAAGGTTCACTTGACCTTTCAGAAGGAAGGAGAAGAACAGACTATCAAGGTGGACAAAGTGCTCGTCACAGTTGGTAGGAAACCCAACACTAAGGGTTGGGGTTTGGAAAATATGGGAATTCGAATGGATACTGGTGGCCGCTTTATCAGAATTGATCACCAGTGTAGAACCAATGTCCCAGGTGTCTTCTCTATTGGAGATGTAGCGGGTGAACCAATGCTTGCCCATAAAGCATCAGCACAGGGAGAAATGGTTGCAGAAATTATTGCAGGACATAATCGCGAGTTTGACAAAGTGGCCATCCCTGCTATTGTTTTTACAGAACCAGAGATAGTTTCTGTCGGACTCTCGCCAGAAGAAGCAAAAGAGCGTGGAGAGGAGATTATTATCGGTAAATTCCCTCTAGCTGCAAATAGCCGGGCACTGACTCTTGGGGCAGAGAAGACTGCTGGATTCATCCGTGTTACCGCAAGAGAGTCAGATCATGTAATTCTTGGTGTTCAAGCTGTAGGCAGCCACGTAGCAGAACTACATGGAGAGTTTGTTTTAGCACTAGAAATGGGAGCCTTACTCGAAGACATTGCAGATACCGTTCATGCTCATCCTACAATGACAGAGGCATTCCACGAAGGTGTTCTGAAAACACTCGGACATGCTATTCACACAGCCTGAGGTGTTTCAAATGCGACCCCTGCGTATACTTCGCGCGGGATTTGAAGAACACTCTGAGATAGACGAGGTAATGCGTGACATGCAGCAACAACGTATTGATGACTTGATACCAGATACACTCATCTTGGTACAACATCCTGAAGTTGTGACCCTAGGGCCAAAGGCACAAAGAGATGGCATAAATCTTCCTAGTTACCCCACTAGGATAGTCGACAGAGGTGGTGGAATTACCTATCACGGGCCTGGACAGTTAGTTTGCTACCCCGTCATTAAGTGGGAAAAGGAAGAGCAATCAATTCGTGGAATAATCAATCGGATTGAAGACTGGGTCATGGCATCTCTAGCAGACTGTGGAGTCAATGGATATAGGGATGAACGTATGATGGGAGTTTGGGTAGATGAACACAAAATATGCTCAATTGGGCTTTCATTCAAGCACTGGGTAAGTCGCCATGGAACCGCCATCAATTTTGATATTCCTAACCGAAGAATAGAGACACTTCCTTGTTGTGGATTAACTCCTGGCACAACCACTTCATTGACTGCACTAGGGCATTCTCACGACTTAGAAGGCCGTTTTATTGACCGTTCTAGATTAGAAGAAGCTCTGTTGATACACCTAGAAGAATTCCTTGGAAGAAAAGCAATGGTTCCTGAAGAGTGGAGCCCGGAGTTGGTCGCTTGAGACCTGCAAGAAGCCCGTTAGCTGAACATTGGCAACTAGATCCATCTATCACATTTCTCAATCATGGTTCATTTGGTGCTACACCAACTATTTTGCTTGAAGAACAAAATCGAATAAGACTTCAAATGGAGGAAGATCCTGTTCGATTTTTTGAACGTGAATCTCATGATTTACAGGCCGATGCACTCAATTCTCTAGCACAATTCCTCAATGCTGATGTGGATGGATTGACTTTTTGCCATAACGCAACAGGGGGTGTAAACACTATCCTAAGGAGTCTAGAACTTGAGCCAGGAGATGAGATTATTGTGCCCAATCATTCCTATCAAGCATGCTGGAATGCTGTCGATTTTGTTTGCCAACGCTCGGGGGCAAAGACAGTAGTTGTTGATATTCCATTTCGTGTAGAAAATGAAGATCAGTTAATCGGACTTCTATTAGATGCCATTACGCCAAGAACTGTTCTTGCTATGATAGATACGGTGACTAGCCCAACAGGCCTAAGAATGCCATTTGAGAGGTTAGTTGATGAATTCCAATCGCGAAACATCGATGTTCTGCTCGACGCAGCTCATGGGCCAGGAATTGTCCCACTTAATTTGCAATTATTAGATGCAGCTTACATCACAGGAAACTGTCACAAATGGTTGTGTACACCGAAAGGTTCCGCCTTCCTTCATATCCGAGAAGACAGAAAAGACAGAATAAAGCCTCTGACAATTGGGCATGGACACTCATCTGTTGCTTCAAAACAAGAAAAATTTCGATTCGAATTTGACTGGCAAGGTACCCACGACCCTAGTGCATTCTTCAGCATTCCAACAGCTCTAGAATTTATGCAAGGATTAGTTCCGGATGGTTTTTCTGGGATTATACAGCATAACAACAAACTAGCAAGAGACGGGAGAAGGCTACTCTGCGAGGTTCTCGACACAACCCCTCCAGTCCCAGATTCAATGATTGCAGCAATGGCAGCTATTGAATTACCAGGAGGGCATACTGGACCACCCGATTTTAGAGGCGACCCCTTACACAATAGCCTACTAGATGAACACGGCATTCAAGTCCCTGTTTTCCCTTGGCAACATCATCAAACAAGATATATGCGAATTTCTTCTTATCTATATAATTCAGAAAATGAATACGAATTTTTAGCAGAAAAATTGCAAAATTATCTTTGAGTCATATTCAAGTCTGAAATACCTGAGGGAATCACATGCCAGAGGCCGTCGTTGCAATCACAGGAGCATCAGGAGCTCGTTACGGGGTACGCTTGCTGGAGTCTCTAAATGAAGCAGAATGGGATACCCATCTGATTGTCACTAGAGAAGGAGCCATTAATCTCAAACTAGAATGTGGCATTACACCTGATGATTTAGCCAATAGCCCCAATATAACACTTGAAGATAATACCAATCTCGCAGCCAGATCCGCATCAGGTTCAGCAAAATTCGCAGCCTATATTATCTGCCCCGCCAGTGGGACGACTATTGGCAAGATTGCTGCAGGAATTAGTGACAATCTTGCCACTCGCAGTGCACTCGTGGCAATGAAAGAAAGAAGGAAACTTATCATTGTCCCGAGAGAATCACCCTACTCTACACCGCATCTTCAAGCCATGGCAAATCTTTCTCAATGGGGAGTTGTTATTTTACCCGCCAGCCCAGGATTTTACAACCAACCTGAATCAATAGAAGATTTGGTTGATTTTGTGGTTGCTCGTATCCTTGACCAGTTAGAAATTCAACATAATTTAGGAAAACGCTGGACTGGAGACGAAGTAGGCTCTCAGTAAAGCAGTCTCATACATAATCCAATACAGGTTGGGTTCAATAGTGATTCATTTTCCGGGAGTAACAAGGTGCAGATATGTCTGAATGGGAATCAATGACTGTGGCTGAGCTAAAGCAGGAACTAACGAGACTAGGATTGCCCATTAGTGGGAAAAAAACTGAACTCATCTCGAGACTTACTGATTCTGAGGCTGAAAAAATAATTTTCGATGCCGAAATAATCGAAGAAAACAAAGAAGATGGGCAATTAAATAAATTAATCAAAAAAACCAAGGCACTTCCTTTGCCTGTTCTTGCAGTAACTGGAATTATGCTATTGGGCACTATGGGTGGAGCAATACTATACGGTGATGATTTCATTGATTGGATTCAAGGAGAACCCGACTACCAATTGATTGATTTTGATCCGACTTCAGCAAGAGGATATGCTCAATCTCTTGTAGACATGGGACATCCAGAGTGGGAAGGTCGAATGTCAGGAACGACAGAAGAACACAATACTGCAGATTTCATTAAATCAAATTTCACTACTATGGGAATTCCTTCAACATTAGAGGACTTTGATGTTCCAATGTTTGTCATCGATAATGAACCTGAGTTAGAAATTTGCCACCCTGGTGACGTTGGAGAAACGTTCCCAGCAATTGCTTGTGGGCCAACTGATATTAATGCCGAATTCATAGAATTCAATCATCGAACTGACTTCGTCATACAGGGTTATAGTGGGTCCGCATTCATACGTTTTGTTGATGATGTTGACTTGATTGATTTAGGTAATGGAAATGAATCAGCCGATTGGACCAGTGCAGCAAGTTCTGTGGCACTAATTCACATGACAAATGAAACTGAATCAAACACCGCTCTCTTTACACGAGCATCTGAAAACGATGTCTCCGGATTGATTCTAGTTAACGAACGCCAGAATTGTGATGAATTAATTTCTGGAGATTGCGTTCCATACTTCAAATCTGTAGACATATCATCAATCACTAACCTACCAGTTGATTTGGGATTCATAATGGTTAGCAAGAGTGTTGGACAAGCACTCATTGACAATCTAATCAATCAAGATGGAAGATTACAATTTCTTACTTATGTTGAAAATTCAGGTGAAGCAACTATCAAGGTTCCATGCGGGATTATCGAAGGAGAAACTGATTCATTGATTGTCATTGGAGCCCATCACGACACAGTATACATGGGACCTGGCGCAGTTGATGATACATCAGGAACCGCAACTGTTCTAGAGATTGCTCGACAATTTGGGCTAATCGAGAGTCAACTCGGAAAACCAAAGCACACCATATATTTCTGCACATGGGGAGGTGAAGAAGAGGGGCTCTATGGTTCAACTAATTGGGTAGACAAACATAGAAACAATTTATTTGAGAATCTCAGATTATATGTTAATTTAGATATGAATCATGTTGATGCAGAGAGAAACTCAGGAGTGACTCTTTTCGGAAACAGTGCAAAAGATGTAGATCACATACAAGGTATCTCATCAAAATTCAAGAAAGAATACCCCGAACTCGCTGATAAATATTCAATAAATGTAAGAAAGATGGCGGATACTGAAATGCCCTACAACTCGGATCATGCCCCATTTGTTTACAATATTGATGAGGATGAATCAGATAGTAAGACCTATGGGAAAGCAGTTGTATGCTATGGATCGGGGTCCTCTGAATATCACACTTATCTAGATAATATGGATAGATTCAATGAAGAGAGCCTTGCCGTTTCGGGAATCATATATGGATCCCTGATCTACTATCTTTCTTATGGCGACTAACCTTGAATTAGGACTTGCAATAATCAATTATTGCTTCATAATCAGGTTCTTGACCTGGGTTCTCTGCAACCCATGAAAAACCTATCATGCCATTAGAATCTATTATGAAAACTGCTCTCTGACTAGCAATATATCCAGGCATTACGAATGGGATTGCAATACCATATGCCTCGGTTGCCTCCCTGTTTGTATCGGAGAGCAATGGGAATCCAATCTGATTTTGATCTGAAAATGCGGCATTAGCAAATATACTGTCTACTGAGATGCCAAAAATCTCGACTTCGGCCTCTTCTAGCCTGTTCATCGAATCTGTAAATGTACACATTTCCTTAGTGCAAACGCCAGTAAATGCAGCAGGATAGAATGCTAAAACTACCCTGTTTCCTATTGACTCGGAGAGTCGAACCATTGTTTTGTCATTAGCCATTAACTCAAAGTCAGGAGCGATGTCGCCTACTTCGACCATGCCCGTCCGAGGATATTTAGGATTTCAATCTCGCGTCGACTCACATTCGATTTGGAGATTCAATCCCTAACAAATCTAGACCACATTCTAGGGTTCTAGCGGTCAGGTCACAAAGAGCAAGTCTGCTGTTCTTAGTAGCCTCGCCCTCAGCTTTCAACACGGGACATACTTCATAGAATGATGCAAATGCCTGAGCGATGCTGTGTAATTGTGTGGCCAATTTATGGGGCGAATGACTAGAAATTGCATTATCAAGAGCTTCGGGGAAGCCGATTAAGTTTCTTGCAAGATTCAGTTCTCGTTCATGAATTAAGGAAATTGATGTGCCCTGAACTGAAGAACGAACTATCGCTGATTTAGCAAAAATACTGCAAATCCGAGCATGGGCATACTGTAGATAAGGCGCAGTATTACCATCAAAAGAGAGCATTTTCTCCCAGTCAAAGGTGTAATTATTAGTGCGATCCGTTGAAAGGTCAGCATACTTAATTGCTCCAATTCCAAGCATTCGTGCAACTTCTTTTCGTTCTTCGCCAGAAAGATTAGGATTCTTCTCAGAAATCATAGAGTCAGCTCTTTCTACTGCCTCAATAAGTAAGTCCTTGAGATGAACTGCACCTCCAGTTCGGCTAGCCAATTTTTTCCCATCAGTTCCTAACACCATTCCAAATGGCACATGAATTGCATTAATCTCCTTACCCATGAATCCTGCATCTCTGGCTACTTGGAATACCATAGCAAAATGCTGAGCCTGCTCAGCCCCTACTACATAGAGAAATTCTGTGCTACCAATGACCTCAACCCTGTCTATGATACAAGCAAGATCTGTGGTAGCATAATTGTAGCCATCATCAGCCTTTCGGATGATTAAAGGAAGAGGCTCACCTTCTCTATTAGTCCAACCCTCTGGGAATACTACCTGAGCACCTTCACTTTGTTTGAGCATGCCTAAGGCATCAAGCCTTTCCACTACTTCAGGAAGTGATGACTCGTACTTCGATTCACCAGCAAGATTGTCATTGGAGAGTAGTATCTTCATCATTTGATAGACTTCATTGAAATGTACTAACGACCTATCCACTAACATTTGCCAATGAGTAATTGTGTCAGGCTCACTTGCCTGCATTTTCACAACACGTATTCGTGATCTGTCGGCAAACTCGGAATCTGACTCAAATTTGGCTCGAGCATCCCTATAGAATGTTCCAAGATCTATTTCACTGGAGGGTGTGCCGTCTCCTACGTCTAGAAGATGCTCGATTAACATCCCGAAGGGAGTTCCCCAGTCGCCTATATGATTCTCACCGATTACTTGGTGCCCTTTGTATGTCAGCATCCTAACTAGAGCATCACCTATTACTGTAGAACGTAAATGACCAACATGCATATGCTTGGCTACATTTGGTGAAGAATAATCGATAATGATGATTTTAGGAGTTTCAATACCAATACCCATTCTCTCATCAAGAGCGCGTGCTTCGACTAAACTAGAAAGCCAATCAGCATCCGCTGAGAAATTAAGAAAACCATTCACTGCTGAAACTGAACAAATGCCATTTAGAGAATTTCCAAGTAATAATGCAATTTCATCTGCGATAGCCATGGGCGATTTTCGCAAGATTCTAGACAATGAATGACAAGGAAGAGTGACATCAGCATAAGCGGAATCGGTTGAACCGGCAAGACTGCCCGACCAATCATTCGCTTCAACACCTAATTCAGACATTATATCTCTCAAAAAAGGTGAAATTGAATTGACCAAATCCCTCATTAATATCACCTTAGGAAATTGGGTACCTCAGCAAGGCTGCTATTCCTCCAAAAGAAGAATAGAGCGTAGCACCCTCTTCTGTGTCGAGAGAAATCAAACTGACCTTGGCAGAGGTATGACCCGCAAGTTCGGTTAATTCATCGATAATATCCCTAGTCCTATCAGCATCCTCTCGGGCATTTTCAGAGCCACATTTAGGACAACTGGGGATGTCTGAGAGGCTGGTCTGAGTTGTTTCCCATTGATGAGAACAGGGTTTGCAATTCCACCCAACTCTCCTCTTCTTAAGTCCTTCAGATAGTAGGAGAGTATCTACTGCACCCTGCTCAAGAGAACTGCGAATCATCATTTCACCATAGGTTGCCTTTGGGTGAGCCTGCATGACTTCACGCAGAAATCTATCGACGAGTGCGCGCTCAGCATCAAGTTCTATTTGATCCATCAGAGTTCCGGCTCTCTGGACAAGTTCGCGAAGCCCGCTTTCATTTGAATATCCAACATCAAAGAAAGGTTCTCGGATAAGTTTCTGAATTTCATGATGGAAGTACTCGTTTTTGATTACGAAATCTTTGGTATGTCCGGGACCTCCAATAATAATTCCTTGAATATCATCTATCATTGGAAGCCAGTATGAACAAGCATGTTCTGTAGCCCGTTTGAAGAAATTGTGAGCGGCCTCCTCAATTAATCGCTCGAATCTCTGAGCTGATTGCCCACCTTGTCGGTGTTTACCCATGATGTTGCTTTGCAACTCCTCTTGACAGTGGATTCTCTTGCCACTAGCCACGCCATAAGCCGCTTCACCTCTATCAATAACAAATAATCCATAAGCGGTTCTATCAATAAGCATCTCTTCTAATTGCGTCAATTCAAAGGTAGAGTCACAACGATATCTGAATGAGGTAATAGACTCAGGAGGCTCATCAATTACAATAGTAACCAATCTACTTTTGTTATTTCCCACAATTACATGCCCAACAAAAATTGCCAAACCATTTTCTCCAGCATTTTTGTAACGATTTAATACTGCAATTCCCGATTCAATAGCATCTGCAACATGTTTACGAGTAGACTTTGATTTGATATTTGCAGCCTGAGCCCCCTCCTGACCAAGTTGACCACGAACATCACTGATTAGGCGGTCTGGTGGAATAATAACTGTAACTAATTCAGTACCCATACCACGCATCTTCTGAAGTTCTTCAAGAGACTTCTTCAGACGAAGCCGACGCTGCTGCATCTCCAAGTCATCGGCCATATACTATCCTCCTGCCGCAAGGCCACGGTCAACGGCATTTCAACCCTCTCAAGCGTATTTTGCGAAGGCATTGAAAGGCGCACTCATCCCCGAGGTTGCGATGGCAACCATTGTTCTAGCCCTCGGAGGCAGCCTTCTTAGGCCTGAAATCGAAGAAAGACACTCATGGATTGAGAGTATAATTAGCATCATTAGAGACCGTGTTGCTGCCGATGACCGGATTGGAATTGTTGTAGGAGGAGGAGCACCTGCAAGGGAAGGAATTAGTCTTGCTAGACCAATTATTGACAATGAAGACCGACTCGATAGAATTGGTATAGCAGCAACACGACTCAATGCAACAATTGTACGTGAAGCTCTTGCCGACGCAGGAGTAATGGTTTCGGGATCAATTCCACATTCAATCAATGAGGCTTCTATGTTGTTCGACGAACGACCCGTAGTGGTAATGGGAGGTACAATACCAGGCCACACAACTGATGCCGTTGCAATTCGTCTCGCCATAATGACAGGAGCAGAACGCTGCATTATCGGGACAAATGTGAAGCAAGTCTACGATTCAGATCCTCACAATAATCCTGATGCACAATCCTATGACAAACTCACTCACAAAGAATTGCAAGAAATTGTAGGGCCCGCCGAGCATGATGCAGCCGGACCTAGCGGAGTCATCGACCCAATGGGTGTTGCAGATGCGGCTAAAGTAAACCTCACACTAAATGTTCTAGATGGTCGGAATCCAGAGTTAATTAGAGCCGCAATAGAGGGTAGTTCATTTTCCGGCACCATTATCGAATCGGAAGAAGAGTGAATTGGAGGGATAAATGTGAGTCGTAAAGAAAAAATCCACCGCGCAGCAACGCGCACTGCCGCTCAAGCACGTGAAACTGCTTCGCGAGAGCGTAAGCGTAGTGGAAGGAGTACCCATGCAAGTGGATCTAATCCTCATCGGCACTGTTCGGTATGTTGGGCTCCTATTCCGCTTGAAGCAGAACCTCCTATTTGTGACAAAGAAGATTGTGAATCAACACATGAAAAAAGAGAAGGTTCTCGAAAGAGATTGACGATTATGCTCTATCTCTTCCCTGCAATTGCCATACTTCTAGCATTACTCAGCGGTTTTTAGCGTCAGGTTCAACACATACTGTCGTGAGGAGTTACTATGAAGATGGTCCGGGTACTCAGTGTCTTACCGGGATTTGTCGGTTTCGTTTGCCTCTTGTTAGTAACCGGAAGTTTGTTTGGAATCGAACTCGATGAAACAAGGGTACAAGCCACAACAGTACCATGTCTAGATGAGGATTCTGGGGGATGCCCAGTTGGTATGACTGGAAATGATTTCTATGTACCATGGGGATTCAATATGCTAGATGTGGATGTAACAATATCATGGAGTGAACCTGGAAAAGCTTGGATTGGTGTTGTGGATTCTAAATATGCTGTCTCTTGTCCTCCTGACACTAATGGACTAACAACTTGTGAATCTGATGATTTCGAATTTGTCGCAGGAGGACCTGATGTTGATGACTCATTCACCTTCTCACTTGAACCCGGCGATTACAGATTCACCAGTGGGGGCAGAGATAATTCAAACTTGGATGATCAATTAGTTACTATTGGAACTACTATACATATGGCGACAAGTGGAGAGATAATGCTCGCGATAATAGGAATTCTTCTGATGATTGGTGCAATAGAAATGATATATCCGATCAAATTATTTTGGAACAAATTCATTACTTCTTGAGTAGTGAGGAATCAGTTCTCTTGAAGAACCTCAGTCGTCTCGTAATGTTATGGCAGTGACCAATTGCGAGTCGTGCGGGTCAGAAATTCGTGCAGAGGGACTTTCACCTTCGTACGGGGGATACCAAATTTATTGTGTGATCTGCGGGGCAACATTTCATACAAAGTGAAAGGATTCATTTCCTTTTTCGCATCTCTCTTTCCCACTTCGGAGCATGCATCTGAGCCTTCTCTCTACGTTGGGCTATTTCTTCAGGAGAACCTATTGGTTCAATTGATTCGTTCTGACGATGCCAGTCATCGGGTAATTCAAGCGGGTCGATGATAGCATCTGCATCAATAATATCAATTAATTGACTTCTCAATTCTTCAACTCCTTCTCCTGTAATTGAACTAATTCGAATGTTATCAGAATCGTCTTCATCGAGTAAATCTGATTTTGAATAGGCTACAATCATCGGCCTCTCAGCAAGTAATTCCTTGACTTCATCCATTAAATGCAACTGCTTATCGAGACTCATCCCACTGTCATCAGCACAATCTATCAAAAATAGGATCACATCTCCTACGTTTTCCAGAGCGGCAATTGCCTGCATCTCAATTTGATTGCGCTCAGCCATTGGACGATCTAGTAAACCTGGAGTATCGACCATCTGGTACTTTCGACGACGGTGCTCAAAATGACCTACATGAAGCCTCTTTGTTGTGAATGGATAAGCGGCTACTTCTGGCTCTCCACTCGATAAAACTGTAATCAGAGCCGATTTCCCCACATTAGGGGCACCAGCAACCACGACACAGGGTTCAGATGCATCAATCGAGGGAAGTTGGCGAAGTATATTTCGAGCCTCACCCAGCCAGAGTATATTTTCGCCAATCTGTTCAATTATTGACGACATTCGACCATAGGCATGCCTTCTTTCAGCATGAAATGCCTCAATGTTGCGGTATTTCATCATCTTAGACTGAGATTCACCCGAAATTATCCTCACTCTTTCAGCTGCCCATTGAATCGCCCCGAGATTTTTCCGAAATTCATCCGCTCCAACAGCAGCATCGACTAATGCTTGATCAAATGAAGATTGAGCATTGAGACTTGGCCACTTATCTATCCAACTAAGGAGCGTCTCTGCCATTGTGTCAGATGCAGCTTGCACCATTCGAGCCATTTGCTTACGTACTCGATGATATTTATCTGGATCCTCGACTAAATCCGACTGTTTACTGGCACGCCTGAAGGCCTTGTCCAAAACCTCCTGTGGATAAAGAACAGTAGGAATTCGCCGCCATTCGACTGAAGCCATAGTCAGTACCTCCGTTAACGTCGCCGAGGCCGACGCTTTTGAAACAGCGGGCTTTTCTATGGTCACTTGCACGGTGGCATATGGGTAACGAACGCCGCGGTAAGAGAATCGAAGATTTGCCGGAGTGGGCAGGTACGATGGCAAAGAAATATGGAGCACAAAATCTTGATGGATACCAGGATGTTTTCTTTGGACCCCTAATTGATAGAAGAAGTGGACTGCGCAAAGATGATCTGATTGAAATCATGATTGATTCAAGAGCAATTCCGAAGGATGTAGACCCTTGGGCTAGAGGTATGTTACTCGCAACAACACGTAATTCGGTGGAAATTCTAGACGAGGAAGAAAGATTTCGCTCAATTGCAAGAGATGTTATCGTTGAAGTCAGACTAGTTAGCCACTTGCGAAGACCATACATCGAGGATGATGAGCTTTTGACATTTGAGAAAGAAGATATCCGCCGGCGCTCAAATGTACATGAACAGGCTGAGCGTCAAGCCGATGGCGGCTCTGATGACAGCCATCTTTGGGGATGAAATATGTCAGACCTCGCGAATCGGGAATGTATTCCTTGTAAAGGAGGTATACCTCCGATGACCGCTCAAGAAGCGGAGGGAATGAAGTCGGAAGTGAATTCCGATTGGGATGTGATTGATGGCCACCATCTTGAGCGAGTCTGGACTTTTTCTGACTTTGAATCGGCGCTTGATTTTGTCAATGCAGCCGGCGCTATCTGCGAGCAACAGGGGCATCACGCCGACTTCGAATTAGGCTGGGGCCGAGTAAAGGCTCTTATCTGGACACACAAGATTGACGGACTAACCGAATCCGACTTCATTTTGGCCGCCAAATTCGATGAGATTTGAGGTGAATTTATGACGAAAGAATTTCGTTTACACGCTTTCGTCTGTACGAATCAGCGTGATCCGAACAAGCCACGAGAATGTTGTGCTGCGAAGAACTCACTCGATGTAATGACACGGCTGAAGCGCGCGGCTCGCGCTGCGGGAATCGATGATGTTAGAGTGAACAAAGCAGGTTGTCTCGACCGCTGTGAACAGGGAGTCTCTTGTGTCATTTATCCAGATGGAATTTGGTATACTATTCCCGATGATGAAAATGCAATTTCTCGTATTGTTGAACACCTTGCAGGAGGAGAACCTGCAGAAGAATATCTGATGGCGAAAGAATGAAAAAAATTCATGTTAATCCAAAGATTATCAAAGCCGGACTGGTCGAGTAGCACCGCATGCTTGGCATTTCAGTAATGTTGTGCGATCCTCTTTGATGAATCGTGTATCAGGTGCTTTACACTGTCCGCAAAGAATGTATGTTTTAACATAACTAACTATCTTTTCCTTGATTCTTTTTGGAGGAATTCGCCCCTTGAACATAACACGTACTTGTTCTCTAGTCCCCGAAGTCCCTAACTCATTCATCAAAAATTGATAGACGTGATTGGGGTCCCTATCCATCGAATCAACAATAGCAGCAAAATTACGAATTATAGTCTGGTTTCCTTCAACTAATATTTCAGGAGTTGGCATTGTCCAGCGTGCCCTTTCACTGATATCCTTTGGAATCATCTCACGCGCCCGGTCTAGAAGAGCATCGTACTCGAAGTCAGTCACGAGTATGCGAACCGCCACCTCCTTTTCACCCCACCGACAGGCACGAATGGAGATGCTAACCGTCAAAGACCAGTTGGCTCACCCAATATCATGGACGAACTCATTGAGGTCAAAGTCTCTCGAGTTCATCCGGATGCTCAATTACCAACAAGGGGTTCGGTTCACGCAGCAGGTTGGGACCTATACGCACTTGAGGATACCGAGGTTATCTATCGAAATGCCACATTAGTCCGTACGGGACTACATGTTGCCATCCCCGTAGGTTACGAGGGGCAAGTTCGAGCACGTTCCTCTTTGGGGAAAAAGGGGTTAATTCCACCTCATGGGATTGGAACGATTGATGCAGATTACAGGGGCGAGTTGTTTGTAATGATGACATGGATTGGAGAAGGAGGTTCTTACACTATAGCACAAGGTGAGCGAATCGCTCAACTATTGATTACCCCAATACCCAGATCTGCCTTCAAAGAAGTTCCTTTCGAAGAATTAGGTAAGACTGACCGTGGAGAAGGCGGTTTTGGTTCTACAGGAAGATTCTGACGGCAATAACGACACGGTTCTTAGAACCGTGCTTCTACATAGTCTAGATACGAATGCTTCATAGTCGTCGTTGTGCGGGCAAGTTCGATGCCACTTAGCATTGATGAACTTCGTAGCAAGGTTGAGGAGTACCGCAACAAGGGCTTGAATAGCCAACAGATTGCAGATGAACTATCGCTCTCACAGACTACTATCCAATGGCTTTCTTCGAGTCATGTTCCTGCTGATGAAGATGCACCTCATGACATATATGTGGGTTGGCGATCAATTGCAGTCAAAGCATCTAGAGTGGAAACAGTATCGTACCTGTTCAGCGATATTATCGACGAAGAAATAGGCGATGATGTTGATTGCTTAGTCGGAATTTCAATTAATGGGATTCCTTTTGCTCAAGCAATAGCAGGGCAAATGGATCTTGAAATCGCAATTTCACGGAGTATCAGTGAATCAGATGGAGGCCATCTCTCAGATATATTTGCTAGCGTGGGCGGTAAGCGCGTTGTTGTAGTTGACGATGTTGTATCTAGTGGAACAACCATGCGAAAGACCGTTCAGCACCTGAAAAATGCGGGAGCAGATGTTAAACTCTGTTTGGTATTAGCAAATAAAACTGAAATGAATGAAATCGAAGGAGTCCCTCTACGTGGGCTGTTTCGTGTTGTAACTGTTTGAGGTAGATTCAATGCACTGGGCGGACTTTACTGCTCAGCGACTGAAACTTGAATGTGGAGAAAATCTGGTCGCAGCATCAGGGATTACGCCCTCCGGGGAATTCCACTTGGGCCATATTAGGGAAATTCTCTCGGCTGAGATGATACACAGGGCATGTCTAGACGCTGGACTAGATTCTCGCTACATATTCATTGTTGATTCTATGGATCCACTTCGTAGAGTATACCCCTTCCTTTCAGACGAATACGAACAGTACATTGGTTGCCCTCTTGCATTTATTCCTGCACCAAATCCAGATGGCACTCCTAGTCAAGATGGTTTGTCGTATGCTGAACATTTCCTAGGTCCATTCCTGGAGGCACTTCAGCAAATTGGAGTGTTTCCTGAAGTGATAATGAACCATCAAACCTATGAAAATGGCGACTTTGCGGTAAAAATTGATTCCGCTATCCAGAATACTGATACGATTAAAGATATTATTGAGAGAATTTCAGGTAGAGAATTACCGGATGACTGGTTTCCATACAAGCCTCTTGGATCCGATAGAAGTATGGATGGAGTGACGGTTACAGGCTACGAAAAACCATATGTCCACTGGACAGATAGGCATGGGGAATCTGGTTCAGCAGATATACGAAAAGCAGATGGAAAATTACCGTGGAGAATAGATTGGGCAGCTAGATGGGGCATTCATGGAATTACTTGTGAACCAGCAGGTAAAGACCATGGGGCAGCAGGTGGTTCTTTTGATACTGGCATACCTATCTGTAAATTATTAGACTCAGAACCACCAGCAAAAATGGTCTATGAGTGGATTCAATTGAAGGGGTCAGGCCCTATGTCCTCATCTACAGGAAACACAATCGGACCAATTGAAGCACTATCTCTTGTTCCGCCTGAGATACTGCGTTACCTCATTGCAGGCTCTAAAATGAACAAACATATTGATTTCAACACGGGACCAGCATTATTCCAAATGGCTGATGAATATGAAAGACTAGTTGCAAATCCCCCTTCTGGAACTGATGAAGAATTGAATAAGCGGCAGCGAGTTGCTAGAGATACTCAAAACGCAGCATTGAGACTCAGTCAAGTAAAGCATGGCACTAATCCCAGTGACTCTTTGGCCGGAGTATCTTTCAGACATCTAGCAATGCTTGCCCAGATTAAATCAAACGATGATAATATTTGGAAATCTCTTTTTGAGAGTGATCATATCTTTGACCCAAATCCAAGTGATGCGCTAATTGATCGACTCTCACGCATGCGAAATTGGATTGAGAGCGTACACTTCCCTGATGATGCTCGAATCGTCATTCAATCCGAATTGACTGAGGATGCTAGAAAGAATCTTGATGGAGAGCAAATGTCATTCCTCATTAATTTCAAGCAAGCCATATCAGACATTACTTGGAATGATGAGCAGATAAGTCAAGCAATCAAAGATACTGTTGAGGTGACCCAAATTGGAGCTAGGCAAGCCTATATAGCAATCTATTGGGCTGTTCTCGGACAACATTTTGGTCCAAGGGCTTCTTCACTCTTAGTTGAAATAGGCTCTGAAAAATTAGAACAATTACTACCTTAATTTTTTAAATCAATGTGGCAATATCAAGAAGTCGAGGTTCCGGAATCCCAATCTTTGCTTCAGCAATAGCCTGAACCTCCATCCTTGCTCCTGCCATTGTAGTTACAAATGGGATGTTTAATTCAACGGCAAGTCTGCGCATCATATTGCCATCAAGAACTGCCCCCCCTGAGTTTCTTGGCGTGTTGATTATTAGGTGAATTTTGCCTTGTCTCATCAGATCTAGAGCATCAGGGGTCAATTCCTCAGCAATACGATAACAGGTTCTGACTTCAACACCTCCTGAGTCACGTAAAACATGTGCAGTACCTCTTGTGGCATAAATCGAAAAGCCCATTTCTTCCAGTTCTTGAGCTAACGGAATAACATCATGTTTGTCTGCATTCTTCACGGTGATGTATACACCTCCCTCTGTAGGCACAGGGAGTTCAGTAGCCAGGCGAGCCTTGAGATATGCTGCTGCAGGTCGGGCATGACTACCCATGACCTCTCCAGTACTCTTCATCTCAGGTCCAGGAGCTGGGTCAAGACCTCTCAATTTTATGAATGGAAACACAGGTGCTTTGACGCAAACCGCCTCATTCTGTGGCTTGGGGATAGTCAAATCTTGTAGCCTTACTCCAAGAGAAAGGCAAGCTGCTATACGAGCTAGAGGGACACCAGTAGCCTTAGCAACAAATGGGAATGTTCTAGATCCGCGAGGATTTACCTCAAGGACATAAAGTATCTCTCCGCGGATTGCATATTGAATGTTGAAGCATCCCTTGATTCCAAGTTCGATACCAATTTTTTCTGTCCATTCTTCGACCTGAGAGATTATTTTTCGTGAAACATTCTGGGGAGGAATGAAGCAAGTAGAATCGCCGGAATGAATTCCAGCCTCCTCCAGATGTTCCATAACTGCACCTACCAAAACCTGTTCGCCATCACAAACTGCATCGACATCTAACTCAATGGCATTACCTAGATATTCATCAACAAGAAGTGGCCTATCCGGTGAGAGAAATGCTTCCTGCATATATGCCTCTAGTTGTCGATTATTAGAGAGAATTTCCATCCCTCTGCCGCCTAGAACATAAGAAGGGCGTATGAGAACTGGATATCCAATCTCTTGTACAGATTCTCTAACTTCATCAGGAGTTGAAGCTGTTGAACCATTAGGCATTCTCAAACCAACTCTATTTGCAAATTTCTCAAATCTCTCTCTATCACTAGCTTCGTCAACAGCATCAGGAGAAGTACCTTCAATCACAAGATTAAGCCCTAAATCCCTAAGATGTGGTAAGCGATTTGAAAGAGGGAGGGCGAGATTTATCGCAGTCTGACCTCCAAACTGTAGAAGTATCCCATGAGCTTTCTCTCTAAGTAAAACCTCACTGGAATGTTCTAATGTTAATGGGTCAAAATATAGACGATCACTTGTATCGAAATCCGTTGAAACAGTTTCAGGATTATTGTTGATAATAATCGCTTCATGGCCAAGGTCTTGTATTGCACCTACCGCATGGACACAGCCATAATCAAATTCAATTCCTTGACCAATCCTGATTGGCCCACTACCGATAACCACAATTCGTTTTTTGGTCGAATCATCCACACCAGGAGTGTAATCAATACCAATAGGCGCTGAACCGCCTTCATATGTTGCATAATAGTAAGGCGTGACAGCAGCAAATTCAGCGGCACAAGAGTCTACCATTCGGAATCTAGGATGAATTGACAATTCATGCCGTCGACTCATCACGGAATATTCACCGAAGCCCTCAGGAATAGATTTGAATCCACCAGATGGGAATCCAGCCAGTGCATCGGCTATGTGAAGATCTGTAAAGCCATAACCTTTCCATCGCCGCATTTCAAGCACTGGAATTTCGGATGGAACCATCCCCAATTCACCAGCCGCCCGGATTTCTGTTTCGAGTGCCGCCATTCGCTCAAATCGATGAAGGAACCATCGTGTAATCCCTCCTGATAAATCACGCACATCTTCAATAGAATAACCTCGTCTAAATGCCTCAAATAAAGCACCCATTCTACGGTCAGTAGGTATTCTAAGCCAATCTTCAAGCAAGGCTTCTGGAAGAGGCTCGGATGCTCTTTCATCCATACTCTCACCCCCATAAGCATCTGCCATTGTAAGAGGTCTAGGATGAGGTAAACCATACTCCAGACTTGCCCAAGCCTTCAGAAAAGCCTCCTCAAAACAACGACCAATCGCCATCACCTCTCCAGTAGACTTCATGGAAGTCCCAATTGTTCTATCAGCAGTTCGGAACTTATCGAATGGCCATCTAGGTATTTTCACAACACAATAATCCAAAGTTGGTTCAAACGCCGCAGTAGTCCCCTCACCAGTAATTGGATTAGGTAGCTCATCAAGTGTGTAACCTACTGCTATCATTGCAGCCATTCGTGCTATAGGATAACCAGTGGCCTTACTTGCAAGAGCAGAAGAACGCGACACTCGAGGGTTCACTTCAATCACTCTATACTCACCAGTATCCTGATTCACAGCGAATTGAACGTTGCACCCCCCCTTGATATTTAGTCTACGAATTAACCGAAGAGCGGCGTCCCTCAGGCCTTGATGATCACGATCAGAAAGAGTCTGCTGAGGTGCTACAACTACTGATTCACCAGTATGCACACCCATTGGATCTATATTCTCCATAGTGCAAACAATGATTGCATTATCTGCACCATCCCTCATGACTTCATATTCGTGTTCCTGCCAGCCAAGAATACTTACTTCAATTAGCACCTGACCAATTGCTGAGTGTAAAATTCCTTGACTGGCTATTTCCACTAATTCACCCATATTATGTGCAGTCCCTCCTCCAAGTCCTCCAAGCGTGAAAGCAGGACGAATAAGTAACGGGAACCCGCCAAGAGTTTCAGCAGCAGAGATTACTTCTTGAATTGAGTCACATGCAATAGCCTTGCAAACAGGGAGATCAATTTCTTCACAGACTTTCTTGAATAAGTCTCTATCTTCAGCTTCATCAATTGATACGAGATCACATCCAATCAACTCCACACCCAATTCATCAAGACTTCCGTCATGGGCTAAGGCAGATGCGATGTTCAGAGCTGTTTGCCCACCCATACCTGCAAGGAGAGCATCTGGTTTCTCAATCTCCAAAATCCGCTTAACGACCTCTGGAAGTAGAGGTTCAATGTAGATTTTATCTGCCATTTCTGGATCATTCTGGATTGTTGCAGGGTTAGAATTAATCAAAATCACTTCATACCCATCAGATCTTAATGCCCGGCATGCTTGACTTCCTGAAAAATCAAATTCTGCGGCTTGCCCAATTCGAATTGGGCCACTGCCAAGAATGACAATTCGACTTAAGTCGTCACGACGTGGCATCACACATCACCTCTTGATGCAGATATTGGAATTCCAGCAAGATGATCTGCAACCATCTCCGAAAATCTATCGAAAAGAGGAGATGCATCGTGGGGTCCAGGACAGGCCTCAGGATGGTACTGAATTGTGAATGCCCTTTTCCCAATCAAATCTAAGCCTTCTACAGTGCGATCATTTGCATTTACGTGCCGCACTCGGAATGGTGCTTCCAACTGATTCACACCTCGCTCAGAGCAAGCCCCACTAGGGTGAGGAGCGAGCATTCCTTTCTCAGGATCTTCAACTGCAAAACCATGATTTTGACTAGTTATGTAGACTCTACCGTTTTCTAAATCGACTACAGGTTGGTTGGCTCCACGGTGCCCATAACGGAGTTTGTATGTTCGCAAACCTGCAGCTAGACCCATTAACTGATGGCCGAGACAAATCCCCATCACAGGAAGACCCTCTCTCACTGCAGTAGCAAGAGTGTTTTTTGCGGTACTAGCAGCTCCAGAGTGTGCTGGATCCCCTGGGCCATTTGAAGCGAAAAATGCATCAGGATTCCATTCAAGAATATCCTCAAAAGACGTTGATGCAGGGAACCAAACCACTTCGAATCTGTGGCACAACTCCCTTAGAATATTGTATTTCACTCCGCAATCTATAGCTGCTAGTCGAGGGAGTTTGTTACCTTCTTCATCAACTGCACCAGGATTAAGGATTACCGCATCCTTAGAAGTCACTTCAGCAACTAAGTCTTCTGCATCTGGTGGAGTCATTTCATCTAACCGAACAAGCATCTCTCTCTCCATTTCTGCAGGTCCGAAAATACATAGAACAGTGCCGTGCTCACGAACTCGACGTGTTAATTCTCGAGTGTCAATGTCCTGAATACCTGGCACATCATGTGCAAAAAGTAAATCATGAACACTACCAATAGAGTCACGATGATCTGGAATTTCCATTAACTCCCTACATACGACTCCACGTGGCCAGACTCGAGCAGATTCAGAGGACCCTGCGTGTATGCCATAATTACCAAGCAAAGGCCAAGTGAAAGTCAACACTTGTCCTGCGAAAGAAGGGTCTGTAAGACTCTCTTGATAGCCAGTCATTCCGGTTGTGAAAACAAGTTCTCCTTCGGCAACAACCGGGGCTCCAAACAATCGGCCACGGTATCTTGTTCCATCGGCTAAAAGTAGCAAACCATCCTCACCAGAAGGTGGCTCATCCGTCACAGATTCAAGCAAAATATCCGCGGCATCTGAGAAATGAGGGGGGTTTTCGACACCCGAAACGTCGACCCCGGGTGCGAAGCCCCTGGTGGGATACATCCCCGACATCAGCGATGCTGCTTGAATCCGATTCTTAGTCATTGAGTGTGGATTCACTCTCTTCAAGATTGAGAACACGCTTTCCAGAAGCACTTGGCAGCACCCTAATCTCACCTCCAGAGAAGTGAGATGCATCATCAATTGGACCAACAAAAGAGTTGAGGAAAATACCTAAGGCAGACACCTCAGAATGTGGCTGATTTCCTACAGAAACATTATGATTTGCCAGTTTATAGATCTCGCCTGGAACCTTAATTCCACCAACTACGATAACAGCAGGGCGAGTTCTGTCGATGTTCACTATTACCTCATTCCAAGATTCACCATACATTGTGAGATGGATAATTTCACCCGGTTTGCCATCTCCGGCATCCTGAGAAAATTTACGAAGCCACCCCAAAGGTTTCTCTTCAAATCTACAAGTAAACTCGCCACCGAATCTTTCAGATACAGAATTCCAAGTCTCAATAGCTGAATCGTCATTATCACCGGCTAAGATTACTTCATCAGCTCCAAAAGCACGAGCTGTGAGTCCGAGATGGCTGGTGATTCTTTTATCGCGCTCACGCCGGTGACCCAATCGAAGTACCGAAATGTGTTGACGGCGAACGCTCATACTATCAGGCAGAAGGTCCGACTTCATCAGTATGACTCTCTGTAGAAGACCCAGACATCGATGGAATCAACTCCACTGGCATATTAATCATCTGTGTCCTCACCCATTGAAGAAGAATTGAATCAATAAATAAACGCGCCGAGAAATGTATCATTACCGCTAATGCCAGAAGCCGACCTGTTGCAATGATTGCTGACTGAAGGTCAATATGATCAGTTAGAATAGCGAAACCTATTGGTTCAAGAGTGTAATAGACAGCAAGAATAACTAGTAATCCAGCGAGACTCGGTGCTGATGCAAGCCCTCTTTCTCTCCCTAGAGACCAAATGACAGAAGCGATAAACACTAGCCCAGGGACTATTAGGGCCATTGAAGAGAAATCGAACTCACCCAACATAGAAAGTGGAATGTCTGCGTCTCCAAGGGAGTCTCCACCTTTCTTTACTGCAATCCACCAAAATAATGCAGACATCATCAATAAAGCTCCTGAAACCCAACCTCTTTGGGTTATCATATCGCGGATTTCATGTCGGTCTGCAGGCTGTAATCGTTGGAGAATTGACTCCATTAACTCAAGTGCATCATTTGAAGGAAGGTCCTCTTTTGCAGCTGCAGCAAGACCCTGTTGAGGGCTTGAAACACTATCATCCATAGGCACCTCGCCCAAAACCATTGACGGATTGGCTCTCCGTCACATCATAAAGCATACGTAGCATCAGGGGGTCGAAATGGCCGACTGGAGACGAATCCTGAATCGCCGTGAGGATGGTTTTCCAAGGATCATGGGGATTCTAAATATCACTCCAGACTCATTTTTCGCAGATTCTAGGGTTGATTCGGTACAAGATGCAATCTCTCGTGCTGAACAAATGGTCAATGATGGAGCAGACTGGTTAGACATAGGTGGAGAATCAACACGCCCAGGAGCGGAACCGGTGAATTCTAAAGAAGAATTAGAACGAGTGATTCCCGTCATAAAAGCGGTAAGGAAGAGTTTTCCAGAGGTTGGAATATCTGTTGATACAAGAAGATCCTTGGTAGCACATGCTGCAATAGATGCTGGAGTGGACATGGTAAACGATGTAAGTGCCCTTTCCGACCCCAAAATGGTTGATGAAATTCTCCAATCAGATTTACCAATTTGTATTATGCATATGCAAGGACTGCCTGAAAATATGCAGAATAATCCCGATTATGAAGATGTAGTAGCGGAAGTTAGACAATTCTTGGAAAACACTACAAATATTTTGTTAGATGCTGGAGTTCCTGCAAACAAGATAATCGCAGACCCGGGAATTGGATTCGGTAAAAAATTACAACATAACACTACTTTACTCGCAGCAGGAAGAGGAATTGTTCCACACGCAGAAATGCCTCTTATGTGGGGTGTCAGTAGAAAGAGAATGTTCGCACACCTCCTATCAAGAGAAGATGCCAGTGAACGATTAGCTGGAACTTTGGGTATTGCAGCAATGGCTCCAACCAAAGGGGTCGACATCATCAGGGTGCACGATGTGCGCGAGCATGCTGATCTGTACGCTGCGATGCGTGCTGTGGAATAAGGGGGTATTACATGGGGCGTAATGTTGTAGAAATCGATGAAAATCTACGTCTAATTGGAACTGCACATGTTTCAACCGCATCTGTTGAATTGGTTCGCGAGCAGATTGCCGATTTCAAGCCTGATTTAGTTGCTGTTGAACTTTGTGAGTCACGCCTTAAATCACTAAAAAAACCAGATGAACTGGACAATGATGACCTACTAAAAATTATCAGAGAAGGACGCTCCATGATGATAATACTGCAATCCGCTTTAGCATCTCAGCAACGCAAAATGGGCTTAGAAACCGGTGAAAAACCCGGAGCAGAACTACTTGCAGCCATTGAAATGGCTGAAGAAGCAGAGATTGAACATGCTTTGATTGATCGTGATGTAATTATCACTCTAAG
>NTJR01000010.1 GCA_002457595.1 Marine Group II euryarchaeote MED-G36 | reverse complement strand
CCATTTTTTTGCTTTAAGGTGCCCGAATGAGCCAGCGCCATGGACAATAGTAACATGATGATTTTTGGCCAATAAAATAGACGTAGTCTTAGCGAGGTTGTTTATTGCTTCATTATTCACTGACATCATTTTGTCTTTCTTTGTAATCAGTCCGCCACCAAATTTGATTAGTAGGTGCGCCATTGTTTCATTTACTCGAAGGGGCTTGTATCTTTGTACTATGTGTTGAATTGATACTGAATATTCAATGGAGAGGTTCATGACAGGATTGATGTTCCAACAGTTATGTCTGATGATTCCGAGATTGTCAACTTTCAGCGTTGGCTTCAAAATCGACTGGACCAATTATCAAATATTGACGATTTGAATGAGCGCACTAGATTAGAAAAAAGGATTCAAAATGCGATACAGGAATGCATCGATTATCGTACAAGTTTGGAAGTCATTTCTCAAGTTCAAGACCCCTTCGTCGTCCGGAAAAACCCTGTTCGAGTTATTTCACAAGATTCAATATCTAGTCCAACTGTTGTCGATGGGAAATGTAATTCCTGTGGAGCCGTGATGGCTGAAGACTTACAATTCTGCCCTATTTGCGGAAAATATGAGTGATTACTCTTCTTCATCTTCCCAGCGAGCTCGGGCAAGAACATATTCTGAATTATCATTATCTATTGCTGTAATATATTGAGGTGGAACTGAGTCTACCAAGTAGACAGTTACTCCAGCATGCCAGATTGTTTCTCCAGCAGCATTCATTTGTGCTGTGTCAACTTCAAGAATAGTAGGGAGAGGGAAGTGTACATGTCCTGCTTCTGCTGCAGATCTTATTGATGCAGAAAGGTGAACGTGTGCTCTACCACTAGGTGAAATCCCTACTTCCATTATATTCTCTGCTTCCGCAGGGTTGCAAGGATAGAATAATGAATCTGGAATATTATCCGTAGGTAGATCTAATTCTATCTCTACTGTATGGCCATATGTTGCACGGATTGTGTTTCCTCGAATTTCGTAGCGACCTTTAGGGTCGGTTTCAGAAATCGCTGCAAAATGATGGGGCCGTAACCAGTGGAATCTCTTTCCACCCTGCTTTTTGAATTGTTTGATTATTTCTTTAACATCAATCCAGCCATTAATATCCATTTCTAAATCAAATTTTTCGGGCGCATGCCGCAGTACTAGGGCTAGTCTACGTGCTAGACTATTTCTCTCTCCTGTTCGCATGATAAATCGCCCCTCTGCATTGCATGCAGGGCAAAGATGGTCATCTGCATAGTATCCGTGATTGGAACACTCTCTAATCATATAACCGCGGCGAAATCAGTTTGTCTCATGAACCCCTCGGTCTGAACAATTGCCACTCAGGCTCTAATTACTCAATGGTTATTGGCCATTAGCCAAGCGCTAGGTGCGTGAAGGCGGTAATTGTCGACTGGATGAGGTCTCCATTCCATCGTTCCCATAAAGGCTCTTTGAAAGATGTAAGGCCTGATGAGATAGCAGGTCAAGTTGCAAAATCTCTGCTTTCTAGGAACAATATTGAAACTTCTGATATTGATGATTTACTCCTTGGATGTGCTTACCCAGAAGGGGAACAGGGGTACAACCTAGGGCGAATAATCACCTATCTTGGTGGACTTCCTAATTCAGTACCCGGTGCTACATTTAATCGGCTTTGTGGTTCTTCAATGCAGACTATATTGACAGCAGCTGCCAACATTGAGAGTGGTTGGGGGGATTGTTTTCTATGCGGAGGTGTTGAATCCATGAGTCGAATCAAACGTCGTGGATTTAATTGGTCACCACATCCAGAACTTGAGGTTAAATTTCCAGAGGCCTACATTAACATGGGCCTAACAGCCGAAAATGTAGCTGATTTATATTCGATTTCAAGAAGATCTCAGGAAGAATTTGCTTTTCATTCTCACATGAAATCTGACTTTGCCCAACAATCAGGATATTTTATTGATGAAATTTCACCAATAATTGTAAATGAATCTGTTATAGGCTCTGATGGCTGCATTAGGCCTACTACCAATCTTGATTCTATGGCATCTCTAAGGCCTGTTTTCAAAGAGGGAGGGTCTGTTACTGCAGCAACTTCGTCTCCATTAACTGATGGGGCAGTTTTTGCACTTGTTTGTAGTGAAGATTTTGCTATTAGAAATAATCTCGAACCCTTGGCTAGAATTGTATCTGGTGCAGTTACTGGTTGCCCTCCTGAATTAATGGGTCTAGGTCCAATAGAGGCAACTAAGCTGTGTCTTAGTAGGGCTGGTTGGGAAATAGGTGATGTAGATATTTTTGAATTAAATGAAGCATTCTCTTCTCAATCTCTAGCATGTATTGACGAATTAAAAATTGATTTGAATAAGGTTAACTTAGATGGGGGCGCTTTATCCATAGGGCATCCATTAGGTGCATCTGGTGCACGTATAACCGGTAAGGCTGCATCATTGTTACAACGAACAAATACCAATCGAGCAATTGCTACTATGTGTATCGGTGGCGGTATGGGGATTGCTATTGCCCTCGAGAAATATTGATCATTCTTCTTCGAATGATGGGACTAATAATCCCTCACAGTTAGGACATCGGTCACTAGGAGATAGCATGTTGGGTATAACAGCCAACAAACTACTGCATGAAGGACATGATGCGTATACTTCTCCATCATTTAGGATGCGAGAATTATTATGCTTTTCCGAATACCATTTGAGGTGAACTGGATGTTTCATCTGCGATATATTCCTTCTTTTCACTCCAAATAGGGCAATAAGCAATATTGATTGTATAAGTAGCGACATTTCATTAGAGGATAGTCCAATAATCAGGTGTATGATTCCTGTAAAAAGGAAAATATACTTGATTATTACGTTAAGACTAACCATTCTATTCAGAGATCCATCATCCCTATTCCAATAACCTCTCGCTATTATCCCAACTCCAAACCACGTCAATACTAATATGGCTGAAAATAATGAACTATCAAGGTAATTCCGTGCCGGTTGGTAGATAATTAATGCAATAATCAACATATCGATAAACGCAAAAATGACAATTTGCCGGTGAAATTTCCGAAATGCAGCTTCTTGCACATTTAATCGTTTTACACATTGTACATCATCATTGGGACGGCGACGGTCTCTTGAACTCCGACTCTTTCGAACTATCGTGGCAAGTGACACTGGCGTTGATGTACTGAGCGATGCCCTCCAGGGCAAGCGAATACTTCTCGCAATAACTGGAGGTATTGCTGCAGTTGAATCTGTTAGACTTGCAAGAGAACTTCGAAGACATCAAGCAAGTCTTACTGTAATGATGACTGAAGAAGCAACCAAAATAATCACTCCATTAGCAGTTTCTTGGGCTTCTGAAGTCGATGTATTGACGTCCTGGTCTCCTGAAATGGCACAATTGGACAATCATGACATCGTTCTTGTTGCACCAGCTACACGCAACACTATTGCTAAATTTGTTCATGGAATCAATGATTCACCTGTTATGATGGCTCTTTCAGCAGCAAGAGGGCGAGGCTCAAAAATCTGTTTTGTACCTAGTATGCACAAGGATCTATTCGATGATCCTGTAACTGGTGAACTTCTTGATAATTTGTTGGAAAACAAATGTAATGTTCTATTCGATGATGTCAAGGAAGGTAAGAGGAAACAGCCAGAACCTGTAGAAATTGTTGCTAAGGTTTGCTATTTAGTTAATCATAATGATAAATCCAAAAAAATCGCCATTACTCTTGGAGCCAATAGAGCCCCTATTGATGCAGTCCGAGCCATCCAAAATGCTTCATCGGGTCGAACAGGATGGATGATTTCTGAATATTTATTCCGCAAAGGTCACGAAATTATTTGCATTGCTGGAAAAACATCATCTTCACCTACTTTTAAACTTCCATTGGTAATTAGAGACGGAACACCTGATGGAATGCTTGAAGTTTGTAAAGAAGTGGCAAAATCTCATACTCCTGATGTTTGGATACACGCTGCAGCCGTACTTGATTACTATACTGTGGCCGAAGATGGTAAGAAAGCGAGTGGGTCTGAAAATTGGCATCTTGAATTATCTCCTGGACCTAAGCATATTTCTGAGTTAGCTGATCTAGTCAAGGGAGCATATCGCATCGGCTTCAAACTGGAATCGGGAGTTAATCATGAAATTCTTGAAAAACGTGCATTACAACAAATTGAGCGTTACGGGGTAGATGCAGTAGTGGCTAATATTATGGAAGATATGATTAATCCTAATTCAATAAGAGCACGAATAATCGAATCAAATGGCAAAATCCGGGTTATTGAATCAGAATTTGAATTGTGTAGCACCATAAGTACCCTTATCTCTTCATAATTCACTAATCTAAAGCATCACATTGAAGACGCATTCGCTAGCGACAGCAATCATGGCGAACCCCGACAAGGCCAAGCGAGGAATTCCTCCTAAGGAGGATTTCAATGCATGGTACCCTGCAATAGTTGAGATTGCTGATCTTGTCGATAAGAGATATCCCATCAAAGGCATGGACGTCTGGCGGCCATATGGGTGGAAGGCGATGCGATGCATAGACAATCTCACCCACCAAGAGATGGAACGTACAGATCACGAGGAGGTGCGCTTCCCCTTATTGATTCCTGAAGATTTACTTGAGAAAGAAAACCGACTTGTCACATTACTTAAGCGAGCTAGGGAAGAAGGTGTGGATCCCTCAGAATTACGAATGGATGAAGATGAGGCTGGATTCAAGAAAGAAGTATATTGGGTACGTAACGCTGGTGAAAATGACCTCGATGTACCAATGTTTTTGAGACCAACGTCTGAAACTGCAATGTATACGATGTTCCCGTTATGGGTTCGTACTCACGCTGATTTACCACTCAAGACATATCAAATTGTCAATACATTTCGTTATGAAACCAAACAAACCAGATCATTCATCAGAGTACGTGAAATTCATTTCTTTGAGGCACATACTGCACATGTAGATGAGGAATGTGCAACGCGACAAATCGAAGAGGATTTAGAAATTGTTTCTAGATTAATGGCGATGATGAAATTGCCATTTATCATGTCCAAGCGTCCCGTTTGGGATACATTCCCGGGTGCATGGTACACTATTGGCATTGATGTCATCATGCCCAATGGTCGAACTTTACAGGTTGCATCAGTTCATCATTATAGGGATCAATGGGCACAAGCATTCGATTTGAAATATGCAGATGAAAATGGTAAACATCAGTATTGCCACCAAACAACATATGGAATGTCTGAACGATTATTGGGTGCAGTTGTCGGGCTTCATGGAGATGATAACGGATTGATTTTCCCTCCTTTAATTGCTCCAATACAGGTGGTTATTATGCCTGTAGCCGCACACAAGAATCCATTGGTGAATGAAACAGTCGAATCAGTCAGTCAAATATTACGTGAATCTGGATTTAGAATTAAAATTGATAACCGTGACTTACGACCTGGACAGAAATATTGGGATTGGGAAATTAAGGGCGTACCATTGCGATTAGAAATAGGCCCTCGTGATGTCGAAAACGGCAATGCATTCGCTGCGCGTCGTACAGGAGGTAAGGAACCGATTCCACTAGATGATATTACCAATCAAGTTAGAATCCAACTAGATATCGTTGAAAATGAATTATCTAATCGCAGTAGTGAACATCTCGATGGATGTGTTATTCGATTGATGAATCTTGATACAGATATACAAGAAGGTCACATTTACGAAGTTGCATTTGATGGTACTGATGCAGATGCCGAGGTGCTAGAGAAAACTACTGGGCTGGTCATATTAGGCGACTCTATTACACCATATGACAATGAGCAACCATGTATCATTAGCGGCAAGATGACTACAAGACTTCAACATCTAGCTCGAATGTACTAGTTAGTGAAGCAAATGGTACCATATGTGTCTTATACAGTCATAGGGGATACATCTATGCAACACCGGCGATACATAGGGTGGGCCTTATGATTAATGCTACCAACTCTGATAGACTGTCGACCATCCTATGAGCGCATGCGTGTATTCATGACGCTAATGATTTGCTTGATAATGACCACCTCTATGCTTGCTGGATGCATGGGGGGTGAACCCACAGATGATCAGGAAGGAAAAAACCTTCAGGATGACGAATGGAATGTCTACTATGTTGATTCTGAAGATGAACTGCCTGCTTGTGAATCTTCAACGCTTGGACGACTGTACTATGTCGCCTCGACAGCTGGATTCGAGACCTGCACGAGTGCAGGTTGGATATCAGTAGATTTGACCGGTCCAGCGGGATCTAAGGGGCCGCCGGGTGAAGACGGTTCGGATGGTGCAAACGGTGCAGATGGCCAGAACGGAACGGCGGGAATCTCAGCATTGGCTCAAACATCGACTGAGACATCAGGAACCAACTGTGCAAACGGGGGAATCAAGATCGAAGTGGGAATGGATGACAATGGGAATGATGTTCTCGATACCTCCGAGATTGATCAGATCTCCTACATCTGTAATGGAGCGGATGGTGCAGACGGTGCAGATGGTGCAAACGGTGCAGATGGTGCAGACGGCCAGGACGGAACGGCTGGAATCTCAGCATTGGCTCAGACATCGACTGAGCCATCAGGAACAGGTTCGATGTATAATATGGAAAATGGTGCAGTACCTGCGGGATGGACCATAACTCCTGCAACCAATGGTGCTACTTGGTCGGTAACCTCTAGCAACTCTATTAGTGGCGCATACAGCCTAGAATCAACATCTCCAGGTAACAATGGAGTGGTGAAAGCCGAATGGACTGAAGTTACTGGATCTGGAAGTATGTCTTGGGACTGGGCAACTTCCACGGAAAATGGTTTTGATTTCCTAGTAATTTGCGTTGATAATCCAACGTGTAGCCGAACAAATTACGATTGGAGAGCATCAGCTATCAACAATGGTTCTGACCTCTTGGCGATACCAGCCGGAAGTCACACTTTCACCATCCTGTTTGCCAAGGACGGATCTTTTTCATCAGGTCAGGATATTGTTTGGATTGATAACATCGAATTGCCTTCCAACTGTGCAAACGGGGGAATCAAGATCGAAATGGGAATGGATGACAATGGGAATGATGCTCTCGATACCTCCGAGATTGATCAGATATCCTACATCTGCAATGGAGCGGATGGTACAGATGGTGCAGATGGTGCAAACGGTGCAGACGGTGCAGATGGAGCCGATGGTGCAGACGGTACAGGTGGCCAGGACGGAACGGCTGGAATCTCAGCATTGGCTCAGACCTCGACTGAGTCATCAGGAACCAACTGTGCAAACGGGGGAATCAAAATCGAAGTAGGAATGGATGACAATGGAAATGGTGCTCTCGATACCTCCGAGATTGATCAGACCTCCTACATCTGCAATGGAGCGGACGGTGCAGATGGCCAGGACGGAACGGATGCCAGTATCCCTCCAATTCCTTACGAACCTTTCAGTCCGGTAGTTATGTTGTCAGAGTGGCCCTTATCTGGTGGCTATGTTTTCTATCAACAATTTACTAGCCCTAGTACTGGTAGTTATGGAAACATGTCCTTTTTCTTGACACCCTCCTCGTCGAACTCATACTCCGGAGATTTAGGAGTAGCGATTTATGCAGATGTTACTGGCAATCCTGGTTACCCAGGATCTCTAATTGCCCAAGGAACTCATGTCTTTAGCAACGCCAACGTTGACAAAAGTTTCATCACCATACAGTTTAGCAGTGTTGCTAATTTAACAGCAAATACGAAATATTGGGTAGCAGTTGCTGCAGATCCGGACACAGGTCTGCTTTTTTCAGGATTTCATAATGACTACCATGGAATTTATGACCTGGTAAAATATCAAACCACTGGATTTAACTCGGGCTCTAGTACTGGTTTCCCTGCTTCCGCTTCCAGTTTAGTTGATGGCGAATATGCATACTGGTTCCGCATATATGAGTAGAATCTGTGGCTCTCAATTGACTGCGATGCGGCTCACTCGCTACCCTTTGATTTTCAAATCCCAAGAGTTTCTCTAACATCATCGATATATTCACTAAGATCAATCAAATCTGCAAAATGTGCTCCTGCTAAGCCACCAGCTACTAGAATCATAAGAAGTAAAATCCGCAGCCCCCATCTTTTCTTTGGTTTAGAATCAGTGTTATCTTCAGGCAATGGAATCTCTGGAAGTGGAATCTGTACTTTATGATTTGAATCACCATTTGGCTGTACAATACTCTCAGGAGGTCTTTCAGGAGCCATGACTCCCATCTCATCTAATGCCTCTCTACCATAGATACTTTCAGCCATTTGATAAAGTTCCGTGTCTATCTCTAACTCATCAAGCTCAATATCACCATCGAGTAGTTGTTTGACCCTCTCGAAATTTGACATCGAACCGCCCGCCGAGTGTTCTATTATTCAATCAAACGCCTTTCTGCTATGGTTTGTGTAGGAAGTTAGACCATTTCACAGAACGCGACATGCTTCTTCGATCCGTTCTACTGTTAAACCGACAAGCTCTAACAATTCTTCACTCCCACCACTTTCTCCGAATCTATCTTCTACGCCAATCATTGTAATTTTTGTTGGTTTTGTTGTAGATAAGTACTCCGAAATAGAGGACCCAAGGCCACCAATTATTGAATGGTCTTCAACTGTAACAATACCTTTGCAAGTAGATACTAATTTGTTAATTAGTTCAGTATCTAGTGGTTTAATCGTATGCATGTCAACAACATAAGCATGAATTCCTTCTTTAGACAAATTATTTGCAGCCGTTACGGCCTTATGGACCATAACTCCACATGCAATTATCGCTATATCTACCCCTTCACGAAGCATCGAAGCTTTTCCTATTTTCAATTCTTTAATAGTATCTTCATCATACATTCTAGGCGTTTTATTTCTAGCCGTTCTAGTGTATGAAGGAGACTTATGATTCAATAATTGCATAGTTAATGCCTTGGCGGAGAGGTCATCACAAGGATGCATAACAGTCATTCCAGGAATAGTTCGGTATATTGCAAGGTCTTCTATTGATTGAGCACTACTTCCATCCGTCCCTGTATGGATTCCACCATGACTTCCACATAAATGCGCAACAAGACCAGGTCTTGCTACACCATTCCTTACTTGTTCAAAAGCGCGTTCAGAGAATATAGCGAATGTACTGGCAAATGGGACCTTACCACATGACGCTAGTCCTGCTGCTACAGAAACCATATTTTGTTCTGCAATACCTAGAGAAACTGTTCTTTCAGGATGTTCGGCTCTAAAATGGCAAGATTTGGTTGATTTCCCCAAATCTGCTTCCAGAACAACAACTCTCGGATCATTTGCTAATTCTAGTAGTGCGGCCCCATAGCCATCTCGGCTAGCTCCTCCGGACGATGGAGCACTCATTGTAACTCCTCCAATGCGAGCATTAACTCTTCATCGTTAGGTGCCTTGCCATGGAATGAGGGATTATCTTCCATAAATGAAACTCCCTTACCCTTTACAGTGTGGGCAATAATAGCACATGGTGAGGCCGTTGAAGATGCCCATTGAAGTGCATCAATAACTAACTCCATATCGTGCCCATCAATCTCTTTTACTGCCCAACCAAATGAAGCAACCTTTGAAGCAATATCGCCAATCTCCATTTGAACATCAACGAAATCATCATTCTGAATTCTGTTTCTGTCGATGATAATGTTTAGATTATTCAGATTATGATAACTAGCAGACATCAGTGCTTCCCAAACCTGTCCTTCTTGAGTTTCTCCATCACCCATCATCACCCACGTATTGTATTCTTTTTCGTCCATCCTACTTGCTAAGGCACAGCCAATGCCAAATGACAGCCCCATGCCTAAACTTCCTGCCGAGAAATCAACTCCATCAGTCCACTTCATATCGACATGTCCTTGACATACCGACCCTAGAGTTCTAAATCCATCAAGGTCGGATTGACTGAGGAATCCTATTTCATGAAGGATAGAATATACTGCAGGGCTAGCATGTCCTTTACTCATAACAAATCTGTCTCTATCTGTCCAATTAGGATTGGAGGCATCTATTCGCATCTGTGTACCATAGAGTCCGACAATCAAATCGATAGCAGATAGAGAACCACCAGGATGTCCAGCACCGGCTTTGTGAACCATCTTGACGATATGTTGGCGACATCGCTTAGCTGCATCTTCTAACATCTCGACTGAGGTGCCCAACTGATTCACGTTTGTGGGCATAGCGTATGGCTATTGATGATTTCCGGATTTACATCCTTACTCTGTTAGGAGATAGATTGACTATAGTCGACACACTGGGTCATCTCACAGGGTGACTGAAGTTGCATGATACAGTACCCTTGGAGGGTATGGCTGACTGGCGGAAACAACTGTCTTTGATGCCCGTCCCAGAATCTATTTCATCTGATCCAATTCTGAGAAATGCCATGCATCAATTGATTGATTTAGGACGGATTAACGAATCAACAGGAATTGATTTATTTGAGTCTACAGATTTTTTTCCATTAATGAAATTAGCAGACATGGTCAAACAATCAAGATTTGGTAAGCATGTATTTTTCAATAATAATCTTCATGTGAATACTACCAATATTTGTGTTTTAGCATGTAGGTTTTGTGCCTTTCGAAAGGGCTCTAGGCATTCTGAAGCTTATGCGTTAAGTGTTGAAGAATATACTCACCGAATTGAGCCCTTCTCATCTGAAATTGATGAAGTTCATTCTGTAGGTGGGTTACATCCTTCTTGGACAATAGAACACTACGAAGAATTGTATTCTACCACGAAAGATAAATTCCCTCATATTCACATTAAATCTTTGACTGCAGTTGAGATTAAACATTTAGCAAATCGCTCAAATCTAAGTGTATATCAGACTCTAAGTCGCTTGGAGGCTTCTGGTTTAGACTCAATTCCAGGTGGCGGTGCGGAAATATTAGTTGATTCAATTAGAGATAGAATATGTCGTGGTAAAGAATCTAGTCAAGAATATCTCGACATTCATAAACAGGCTCATTTGTTGAATATACCTACAAATTGCACAATGCTTTTTGGAACAATCGAGACCATCCATGACAGGATAACACATCTAACTAAATTAAGGGATTTACAAGATGAAACCGGCGGCTTCCAATGTTTTGTCCCATATCCTTTTTTAGCCGACAATTCAAGATTACCTGAAGCCGATTTATCCTCAGCAAACGATATTTTGCGTGTGATTGCCGTATCTAGACTAATGCTCGATAACATACCTCATATCAAGTCTTATCGAATGAATATTGGAGATAATTTAGGTCAGATGGCACTATTGGGTGGTGCTGATGACATTGATGGAACTGTAGGTCATGAAGAAATAATGCATAGTGCTGGTAGCACTACTTCTCTTTCCTCCTCGTCACAAGATTTGTGCAAGTTAATTGAACAGGTTGATTGCATTCCCGTAAAAAGAAATTCAATATATTCAAAATTTGAAATTTCTAAATCCCCTCCTACTGAATTAATCAATATCCCTTTACTTGTTTGAGGTATTTTTATGTCATGGAAACGTGTAATCGGCAGAGTTGCATTCACAAATTGCGACCCCCTCTTCTATGGCTTGGATAAACGCTGGTCTGTTTTACCTGCCCCTCCCGCATGGTTAACAGGTCATTTAATGAGACGTGATTGTCTTACAGCACCAATACCTACAGCTGATTATGCTAAGTATTCAGATGAATTGTACTTAATTCCTGAACTAGGTATTGTTAGTAATGGTGCTGTGGGATCAGTAATATTATTTGGAACAAGAACGGTCGAAAATATGCGGGATATTGCCCTTCCTTCTGACTCTTCAACATCTAATTTACTACTAAGATGGCTACTAAAGAACCGTGATCTAGACCCTAAACTTATCGAAACTGGCCCCGATTTAGACTCAATGTTAGATTGTTGCGATGGGGCTCTTCTAATTGGAGACAGAGCCTTAGCCTCAGCATCAAAGAATCCAGATTTAGTCCAATTAGATCTCGGTGGTGAATGGACTTCTATAACTGGATTACCTATGGTCTTCGGCGTTTTTGCTTGTTTACGAGATTCTCCAGTTAGTTCGATAAAGGAAGTCAGAGGCGATTTACTAGCAAATTATGATAAATTTAATTCGGATCAGAATCAGCGTAATGAGGTTATCAAGCATTCTGCTGAGAGGATAGGGACTGATGAAGCAAGAATCAGTTCATATTTTGACAAAGAAGTTCGTAATACTATCGAAGGAGATGCATTAGAGGGATTACTACGCTTTCTCAAAGATGTTTGTATGATGGAAAAAGAACCAGAATGGTTAGAATTAAATTAATTCACATATTCAAGGTTTTTACTTGCAACCCATTCAAGTAAATCTAAAGCTACTTCACATGATTCAGCAACTACAATTTCATCATCATTTACGAACTTCTCTAATGTACTCAGCGCTGTTCTATCGCCAATTGCGCCAAGCGCCTCGGCTGCTTCGTGACGAACCATAACATCCTCATCGGCGTCTTCCAGACGTTCTATTAGAAACGGAACAGCATGTGAATCTTGCATTTGTCCCATGACATAGGCAATCTCATGCTTCAATAATGCGGATTGGGAATTAAATGCCGCAGCCAATGCTTCCACAGCTTCTTCACCCCCTATGTTCCTCAATGCAAATAAAGCCCTCATTCTCTGAAACATTTTTTCATCTTCATCACAAATGCGTACTCGTAATTCCGAAACGCGCTGTATTGAACTAGGAGGAGCGGGGTCGACTGAATCGAATTCAGATCTCGACGGTCTTTTCTCACTCATTTTATTCACCTATGAACTTGAGGGAGTTGACATCTAAGTCATCTCTAATCATACCTATTCTTTGCCCTTCCTTTAAGAATAATCTGACAGCTTCTCTCCCATCATCACCATAATCGATGGTTCTTTCATTAACATACATTCCAACAAACTCACGATTTGTATCGTCGTCAATTCCTCTACCCCATTTTTTAGCGAATTCAAGGGCGGAATCTGGATTTTCTAATGAATGAATGATACTTGCTTTGACATCATCAGAAATTTTTCTACATACTTCTTCACCCAAATCTCTTCGAACAACATTGCCCCCTAGTGGCAGTGGTAAACCTGTCTTTTCATTCCACCAAACCCCTAAATCCAATACTAAATTGACCCCCTCGTCTTTCCAAGTCAATTGCCCCTCGTGGATTATGACACCCAATTCGAAATCACCAGCCCTCACTCTTGGCAATATTTCATCGAAGGGTACAACTTCCACATCGACATCACCCAAAGCCAGAATTAAACTTAGATATGCAGAAGTGCCAAGGCCAGGTATTGCGATTTTCATTTTTTTGGCATCATCGATAGTGATTGCTTCCTTCGAAATTAACATTGGGCCATATCCTTCTCCCATAGACGCGCCACAATTCATCAAAGAATAATCATCAGCTATTTCAGGGTATGAATGGATTGAAACAGCGGATATTTCATATTCACATTTTTTTGCTTTTTCATTTAGTGTTTGAATATCTAATAAGATATGTTCGTATGTTCTCTCTCCAGTATCGATAGACCCGGTAGTCAACGCATGAAACATAAAAGCATCATCAGGATCAGGTGAATGACCTACTCGGATGTGCATCGATTCATTCTCCATATACCTAGGGGGTGTAATGGGGTAGAAAATTGCTTTGTTTAGGCAACCTAAACATAAGCAACAATCAAGAAGCAGATTAATCCACGAATAGACATGCCTGACCCGACGCGACTCTCTACTGCCTCTGGCCAATTAGGACCAATATGTGCAATGACAGGAAAGGCACTAACATTTGCAGAAGCTATAGTTCATAATGGTGAATATCTATGCTTTGAAGCATATATTGAGAAGACCGGCGCATCTCCTTCTACTGAGGGTAAAAAAGTCGGAGCACTTGAACTAGACTAAGGGTCTAATTCATCAGCCTCATATGCCTGAGGTATTATGTGACTGTGGGCTGGAGTAGATTCGCATTGCGTTTTGCCCAGTATTACCAATCCCTAACAACTACAGATCTTTGGACTCCTCCCCGATTACGAAACAGAGAATGGATGTTCATCCCTTGGGGAGGTCGTGCTGTTGATAGACATAGAGGATTTGCATCACACTCGCAATTGTTGGGGTATTTACAACAAAGAGGCCCTCATTCCTGTTTCCACAGTACTGCATACTACCGTAATCCCAATGAGAGAACAATGAATGAGAAAGGATGGTTAGGGGCCGATTTAATTTTTGACCTTGACGGCGATCATTTACCAGGAGTGTCTGATGCTGATTTTCCCACAATGATAGAAAAAATCCAAGAGCAGGCTTGGTCATTATGGTCTGATTTTCTTGAGCCTGAGTTTGGAATATCACGGGAACACTCACAATTCTCGTTTTCCGGACACCGAGGATTTCACATCCATGTCCGCGATTCGGCTCTAATGGGACTAGATTCTAATGCGAGAAGAGAAATAGTGTCCTATATCCGTGGTGAAGGTCTTGAGGTCGATGCAGTACTTACAGGAGGGGATTCAGGTTGGCAATCACGAATTGAAGTTGGAAAACAGAGTGTAGTCGAGAAATTACAATTGATTTCAGAAGGAAAAACAGAATCTAAACAATTATTGGATGAATTTCAGGGATTATTGAATGAAAGGGGAAATAGTAAAGGGAAAAATATTGGACGAAATCGAATTAAAAATTTAGCTGATTTAGTAACTTCCGAAGATAGGTTAAACCGATTAAATGATGATCATAATCTCTCTGTTTTTGGTAAAGAAACATCAATATTCTGGGATCTTGTTAGGAAAGATAGTTCTGTCGTCCTTGGTACAGCTGGAGAGACTGATGAGAATGTTACTGTTGATGTCAAGAGGGTCATACGTTGGATTGGAAGTTTGCATGGCAAGTGTGGGCTGAGAGTAACAGAAATTCCTTTTGAGAGGTTAGACCCCGATGGAAACAATCCATTCGATCCATTAATGGAATCAATAGCTCTTAAAGGAGGTAAATCAAGTAATATTGAGTTAATACGTGACGATGTGACTGCTAGAATTAATGGAGTAGAGGTAAGTGGTGGTACTGGAGATGTTTTTGAAGTAGAAGATGCCATGGCAACATTCCTTTGTTTGAAGGGCTGGGGTGAAGTAAGTACCTAATTTGATGCCTTTTCCACTATCGAACTCACAGAATGTTGAATAGTGGAGGATTACGGAGAAGGAGATGGAGAGGAGCCGATGGCAGTTGAAGAAAAGGAATCCGAGGGAGATTTACCTCTTCCACCACCCCCTGCTGGTTTGAAATTACCAACTCCACCACCACCGTCTCTACCTCTTCCACCACCTCCTGCATCTATCGAATCCGATATGATTAGTAAATCTGAGATAGAAACTAATGATGATGTTAGTTCCAGTCCCGAAAAAGATTTCCAATCTGTTTGGAACCAAAAAGTTGAGTCGGATTCACTCAATGAAGGTAATAGAGAGAGAATGTATGGACATATCGATCGAATTGCATCTGGAGAAGTTGGCACCCTTCTAGATAGATTTTCTGATAGATTCGGTTCTGAACTTGATAGAGAAATCATTGTACTTCGTAAAAAACAACAACAAGCAATTAGAGATATTAAGCCAACTGTAGAACTCATCTCGCCTCCTACTGTAGAAATTGAGATAGAGGTTGATTCATCGTCTGATGAATCTGAAAGCACTGATGATTTATTCCCTACATTCTTCGATGTGGTGAATAATCTTCTAGGTAATATGTCAGATGATTTTGTTAATGCATTCATTGCTTCTGATGATTTCACTAAATTCCAAAAAATTGGAGAGGATCCGAGTAATGCATCTGAGGAAGACCGAACAACCTTCTTCTCTATGATAAATCGTGTATTAGGCGATTTACCAGACGACAAGATAAATGAGTTCGTCGAATCGCCCGATTTTACATTATTCCAAACTATGAGTGAATTATACGGTGCGTGAATTTATGGGATTATTAGAGAAAGCAAGCAATATTCAGAATGAAGATGCATCGCCTCCGACTAAGGTTATTGAACAATCTAAACCAGCACCTACTCCAATTCAAGAAGTTGTAAAGGAACCGGAAGCGAAGGCAAAACCTGCGAAAAAGGTAAAGGCAAAGAAGACACGTGTAAAGAAAGAGAAAAAACCTAGAGTGAAGAAAGTAATGCCTGAGGGCTTCGAGCTCGCAACTACTGGCCAGAAACTTACACGAAAATTAGTTGATTTCATAGTTAGTTACGGCTGGTCTGTCCCTATTATCGCAATTACTGCTTGGGGTTCTTATTTTAATCCAACAATCTTTGTCATTTTGGGCCTTGTTTTGATGGGCTTTAATTTGTTTTTCATGCCAAGCCGAACTTCTCGTACGGTCGGTAATTGGATTAGTCGCACTCGGTATGTCAACACGAGAGGCGAATCGCCATTCTGGTTCTATAGTTCAATCAAAGGCTTAACTTTCGTTTTCATTATTATGGGTACAATTTCATTATTCACCATTATGAGTGAGTTACCTGAGACTACAATGGGCCAAATTTTCATGGCCATAGGGATATTACTCTTAATTCCCCCACTTGTGGATTATATCATGTACAGGGTAAGAGGAGACCTTGGTTTGTGGGATTCCTTGTTCGGCGGAGTATGGTTAGTTCGAACGACAAAGTCCAAGGAAGCCAAGGGTTGGCTAAAACGTCTAGAGTCAATTTCTGATTGGACCGAATCTAAGGGTCTTTTGGATGAGCAAAAAGAAGAAAGTTAATCATTCTAAATGTGTAGAATCATCATCTTCTTGCATCTTAGCAAGTTCTCTCATGTCTTCATGAGCAACGCCTTCTTCGATAGCATCTTGATCCGACTCATCAACTATCTCAACTCCAAGAAGAGTTTCGATTATGTCCTCCATTGTCACAAGACCAACGGTTCCTCCAAAATCATCCTTGACGATTAGGAGTTGAACTTTGTTTTCAAGCAAGATATCTAGGGCTTTATCTACAGAATCATCGAATCTGCACCTGAATACTTTTCTTGAGAACTCTAACATTGTCGGAGTGAAAACATCATCAGCTGCTTTACGTAGAATTTCGCTTCTCAAGATAAATCCACGAATTGTATCAACATCCCTCTCGTATACAGGCATCCGTCCATATACCATGATTGGTATTCTTTTCATGACATCTTCAACTGTTTCTGATGCTTCAACACAAGTCATAACGACCCTTGGAGTCATTATTGATTGAACTTGCAAATCTCGCAAACGTAATAGATTCTGGATTACAGCCTCTTCATCTTTCTCAATTATGTCCGATTCTTCTGCAATGTCTGCCAGAACTAACAATTCATCACGTGTTACAGTTTCTGTTTGAACATCCGGTAACATCCCCCTGATTCGTTCAACAGGCCATACAATGACCCATGAAATAATTATTAGCATTCGAAGCATAAAACCTGAAGAAACCGTCATCTTTCTCCAGTAAAGTGTACCAATTGTTTTTGGTAAAATTTCCGACAGTAAAAGAATTCCCATTGTTAGTAATGCTGAAGCAATTGCAACACCATATTCTCCGGGGTTGAGATGCTCCACTTGTGTACCTACACCTAAGGCCCCAACAGTATGTGCAATTGTGTTAAGAGTGAGGATTGCTGTTAATGGGCGCTCCGGGTCATCTTTGTAACCTACCCATAGTTCACTAGTCTTCGGGTGTTTCTCAGCTATACTAATGATATGTCCTCTAGTTGTGGACAAAAGCACAGCTTCCAAGATGCTACAAAGGAATGAAACACCTAGTGCCAATACAGCATATGCTGCTATTAATGACCATGTACTCAAAGGAAATTCACCTCTGAATCCTGATTTAGATTCGGACGATATTGGGCTTCTTGATTCATGACGAGTCTTCGTGCTCCAACATTACTGCGAGCGGCGCATGCATAAATAGGTGGTTGTCTCGCAGATTCAATATAGAATATTGATTTGGGGGCCAAATGAGTGGAATACGTTACTATTTTCATGGCTTGGCCTTACGCCAACGGACCCTTGCACCTTGGTCATGTTGCTGGGAACTGTCTTCCTGCCGATATACAATATCGATACGAAAGGGCTAGAGGACGTCGCGTACTGATGTGCAGTGGATCTGATGAGCATGGTACTCCGATTACCGTGAGCGCGGAAGAACAAGGAGTACCCCCTCAAGTTGTTGTCGATGAATTCCATGAAATTAACTCACGCGCGCTCGCTGGTCTAGGCTGCTCTTGGGATAATCACGTTGATTCCCGTGGGGTTGAATTCGGTGGCGCTTTGTATAATCGTACCACAGACCCACGTCACAAAGAATTAGTTCAAGACATTTTCATCCAATTGAATGATGCAGGATTATTGCAGAAGAAAATCATGCAGCAATATTGTGAGATTAAGTCAGAGGGAGATGTAAGATTCCTCCCTGACAGATATGTAGTTGGTGAATGCCCGCAATGTGGCGAGGACGGCGCTCGTGGTGACCAATGTGATGAATGTGGTGCGACATATGAGGCTAGTGAGCTAAATAATCCACGTTCCAAATCAAATCCCGAGGCGGCAATTGAAGTCCGAGATACTGTGCACTTGTTTTACCGGTTAGATTTGTTCCAGCAGGATTTAGAAGAGCACGCACAAATGCGACAACAAACCTGGAAGCCGAATGTCAAGGCAATGACTCAAAATTGGTTGCAAATGGGTTTACGTCCGAGAGCAGTAACTCGTGACATGGAATGGGGTATTGAGATTCCATTAGAAGATCCAGAGTGGGATAGCAAGAGAGTTTACGTATGGTTCGAGGCTGTTCAGGGTTACTACACATGTGCAAGAATTTGGGCAGAAAGATTTGCTGGTGAGCATGTTGAGGGTGATGATGCATGGGAGAATTGGTGGGTCGAGAAGGATGGTCAGAGTCTCAAACATCTGTATTTCATGGGTAAAGATAACATCCCATTCCACACCATAATTTGGCCTGCGATTTTGATGGGATTAAACAAAGACCGGGATAAATCGAAGCAACTTCATCTTGAAGACAATGTCCCTGCAAATGAATTTTTAATGTTGAAAGGCGGTCAATTTAGTAAATCCCGAAAACACGGTGTATGGCTTCCTTCTTTTCTAGAAAGATATGATCCAGATTCCTTGCGATATCATCTGACGATCAATATGCCTGAGGGTCACGACACAGATTTCCGATGGGAAGATTTTGTCGAACGCGTAAATAACGAATTGATTGGGAATTATGGAAATTTCGTACATCGGGTCATGACTCTCACTCATCGGTTATCAAATGACGGCGAAAATCCATTGAATGAATTTGATACATTATCAAATCATTCTGAAGTCATTACAAATTGTAGAAATCTACTTGAATCGGCCATGCAATCGATGGAAAAACAGAGATTCAAAGAGGCTCTTCGTTCGATTATGGGGATTGCCCAACAGGGTAATCTTCTCCTTCAGAATTCCGCTCCTTGGAAATACCTGAATGCCGAACCCTCTAAAGAACGTGACAGTTCTCTCTCAAGTCTATCTATGGCTTGGAGACTATGTCGAACTCTTGCTATTGCTACGAGGCCTTTCATGCCATTCCAATCTGACAAATTATGGCTCATGTTAGGTGAAAAAGAACGTCTCGATTCATTGACCTGGGATGAAGCAATCGAATATGAATCTCCATTGGGATGGAATCAGGAAAAACCACAACCTCTATTCAATAAACTAGATTTAGATGAAATTCTGACTCACGAACAGTCTCTTGCTTCGGATAGTAACGACAATGAAGCAGAAGCTTCTAGAGGTGATGGGGCGAGTTATATTCAGTTTGAAGATTTTATTAAAGTTGAGATGAGAACTGGGAAAATCCTCACCGTAGAAGATCACCCCAATGCTGACAAATTGTATGTCATTACTATCGAAGACAATCCCGGTTCAACTAGAACAGTATGTGCCGGATTGAAAGAAATTTACCAACCCGAGGACTTAGTAGGTCTGAATGTTGTTTTTGTCGCGAATCTTGAGCCTAGAAAATTAAGAGGCATTATGTCTGAAGGTATGATTCTTGCAGCCGATGACGGTGATGGAAAAATTTGCGTTTTGACGCCGGAAGGAGAAATTAGACCAGGTTCTGAAGTTCGTTAGTCAGGTTTATCAAAAAATTCCCATTGTATTTCTGCGAGTTCTAAATTATCTTTAGCCTGCGAGTATGCTTCTAAAGGCTCGTAATTTAATCTAAAAAATTCATCACTGAATTTGAATGGCCCTAGAATTTCCCTAGCTTGTTCCCATTCTCCTAAAACTATCAGTGAAACAGCGAATGCTTCAGCATTAGATAAACGACCAGGCTTGCCCCATGATACAGGATTTGCAGCTAGTACTACAGGTAATGTACGCCCCTCTAATCTTGTTTTTCGTGAAAGATAACTTATCGAATCATCAATTTGTTTCCATGAACAATCTAATCCAACTATTGAGGTGCCCTTTACAATTCTTGATTTATCATCAGGACCTAATAATACGCCAGCAAGAGGATCGAGGAGGAATCCTGTCCTTGGTGATTTTCTAATATCTGTGTGCAATTTGATTAATCCGTATCGATGCATTTTTCTTGAAGTGCATTTTTTAGGATCATCTTGGTTGAGATGTATGACATGAAGAGGAATTTTTCCCACTTCATTCACTTCTCCGGAGTAGATCATCATAAACATCGCCAATCGTCATCGAACGTGAAGTTGAAGTGCCTGCTTGTCTTGTATTATCAGCTTCGATTTCTATGAATAATTCAATTGAAAGTACCTTCTCAATCTTCTTGATGAGATTATCTGTAGGACGGTTTCCATTTTCAGTTCTCTGAACAATGTTCAGCCTTTCATTCATTCGTCGAGCAAATTCTCTTTGATCCCACCCCTTATCTTTCCGTGCATTACGTATTCTAATATGGAAGTCGGGTGCTAACTCTTTGTCGGGCTTAGTCAAAATACTCGAACTCCGCCTGATGTTTGATTTAGCCACTAATGATTTAGTTCGTATTTCAGATGGTTTAGGGGTTGGTTTTTCCAATCCTAATCTATCAATACAACGACTGCAGGCATCAACTCTAGCTCCCGATGCCTTGGTGCGGAACGTTCCGACCTTATCGGCACCACATAACTCGCATGTTCCCATTGATTGTCGGATATGGCATCATATCATCATATCTTCGGAGACAAAGTATGAAGTGAAAGTCCCAAATCGAAGAACATGGCAGGTGCTTCCGATACCGAGGATCTACCTCACAGCGATAATTTTCATTCACAAAATGTTGATGAAATAGGGTTGGACGAATTACGAGAAAAATTTTCTGAACTTTCTGGCTTATCGCAACAGCTGATTACTGAAAAATTATTCTTAGAGAATGAATGTACACAACTGAAGAAAAGGGTTTCTCGATTAGATGAAGACATTAGGAATCTTAAATCCCCCCCTTTGATAATAGGGCATATTCAAGACATTATTGGCAATCATGCAATTGTTAGGAGTTCAAACGGAACTGTATTCCAAGTATCTGTAAATTCACGCTTAAATAGCGATTTATTGAAGCCAGGCGCTAGAGTTTCACTTAACCAAGATAATCTCTCAATTATTGATGTTCTTAGTGACTCTTGGGATCCTCTTGTATCTACTAGCGAAGTTATCAATAAACCTACAATAACTTACGACGATGTTGGTGGCATGAGTGAACAAATCAAAAAATTGAAGCAATCAATCGAATTGCCATTAACTAATCCTTTAGCTTTCAAGGACATGGGTCTAGAACCACCAAAGGGATTACTACTTTCAGGTCCACCAGGAACTGGGAAAACAATGCTTGCTAAAGCTGTTGCAAATGCTACAGATGCAACATTTTTGGGTATAGTTGGTTCTGAACTAGCGCAGAAATACATTGGCGAGGGCGGGAGGCTTGTACGAGAATTATTTGATTTAGCAAGAGAAAAAGCGCCATCAATAATTTTTATTGATGAAATTGATGCTATTGGCTCTAAAAGAATGGATACATCTACTTCTGGCGATAGGGAAGTTCAACGTACTTTGATGCAATTATTAGCTGAATTAGATGGATTTGAATCACTTGAAAACGTCAAAGTTATTGCTGCAACAAATAGACCGGAATTACTAGATAAAGCACTATTACGACCTGGTAGATTTGACCGAATAATAGATGTCGGTTTACCCGATCTAAATGGAAGAAAACATATTCTTGAAATCATGACAAAAGATGTTAATGTATCGCCATCCGTAAATTTAGATAATCTAGCCAAGAAATCAGAAGGATTTAGCGGTGCTGAAATAAAGGCTCTGATTTTAGAATCGGGAATGCTTGCTATCGATGATAAATCCAAACAAATCACAAATTCGCACTTCGAATCAGGACTCAAGAAGATTCACGAAAATCGCTCAGATCCCATATTTGGCGATCCTTCTGGGCTGTATGGTTAAGCATAAGACTCATCACCCACCAATATCTCGTTGCGTCAATGACTTCTCGTTGGATTGAATGCGTCCCGAACATCAGTGAGGGCAGAGATCAATCAATCATAGACAAAATCGTCAGTTATGTATCTACAAGCTCGAACGTCGCAATACTTGGCTGCGAGCCTGATCCCGATTACAATCGTACTGTAATCACTATTGCGGGAGAATACAAGGATGTAGCAGAAGCAGCAATAAAATTAATTGAAAAATCTGCCGATTTAATTGATATGAGGAAGCATGAGGGAAATCACCCTCGCATTGGTGCCGTCGATGTTTGCCCCTTTGTTCCGATTAGTCCTGACACGGATGATGATTGTATTAAAGCATCAAAAATGGTCATTGAACATTTTTCTAATACAATACCAATTTTTCTCTATGGTTCAATTGCTTCCCACCCATCTAGGATTGCCCTTTCCGCATTACGTAAAGGGCAGTATGAGGGATTGAAAAGTCGCTTCATGAATGGCGAATGGGAATTAGAAAATACAAGAATGCCCGATTATTGGTCAGGTTCTTGGAGTGAGGTTGAAGCAAGGTTTGGTGCAGTAGCAATTGGAGTGAGGCCCGTTTTGGTTGCCTACAATGTGAATGTCGATGAAGAAGCACCGATTGCATCTAAGGCTGCAGGGTCGATAATTAGAACAAGTGGACGATTATTAAAGAATGGTTTTGGTGGAAAAATACGCATTAATGGTATGCTTAATGACGTTCAAGGCATGGGTGTCCCTTTACCTGCTCATGGTATTTGCCAGGTTTCTATGAATCTACAGAATTATGAAGAATCGCCTATGCATATTGCCTATGAATTAATCAAATCAATTTGTAAAGATCATGACGTATCTGTGAAGGGGAGTGAATTAGTCGGCTTAGTTCCTCTCGCTGCGATTTTAGAAGCCGGAAGATGGTATAGTGAAGGAGATTTATCTGATGAAAAACTCATTAAATCTGCTGTTTCAGGATTGGGGTTAGATAGTCTAGAAGAGTTCGTACCCGAAGAAAGAATTATTGAATGGGCCATTACAAATAAGTTAGGTGATTGAATGAATAATGGATATAGAGAGGTCTTAGAGGAAATCTCTTCTGAGAATGCAACCCCTGGAGGAGGGGCCGTTTCTGCAATGGCTATTGCTCACGGCATCGCCCTTGCTCGAATGGTTGCAAAATTGACTATAGGTAGAGAAAAATGGCAACAAGGTCATGACTCTGCATCAAGATTCCTCGTTAATTCCGACGAATGGATTGATACTTCAATAAGACTGTCTGAAGAGGATTGTATAGCCTTTGAATCGGTAATGCAAGCATATCGTATGCCTAAAGGTAGTGAGCCGGAAAAAGAAATTCGGAGTCTCTCAATTAAACAAGCAAATTATGATGCAACAAAATCTCCATTAGAAATAATGGAATTTGGGTTAATTGCTCTTAAATCAATACAGGAAATGTCCCAAACTTGCAATTCTAATGCTATTACTGATTTAGGCTCTGCAGTTCACATAATCTGTTCAGCATTAGAATGTGCATCACTGAATGTTTCTGTCAATTTAGTGTCTGAGCCTGAATATTCTAGTGAATTTAACGTCAGAGTTGAAGAAATTATTTTTTTGTCCCAACAGATTAAGTCTGAAGTCTCAAAGATAGTAATGGAACGGATGTGATTTTTTGAGCATTTTATCATTCAATGAGCAGATCCGAATTGGTATTCCCAATAAATTACCTGAAATGCCTGAGTTTGAAGATTCTATAGCCAGAGCTCCATTTCGCCCCGAGGTCCTTTCTTCGAATGAGAAATTACTTGCTATTGAAAATGCATTACGATATTTTCCCAAAAAATGGCATACCAAATTATCCAAGGAATTCTATGCAGAATTAGTAAATGAAGGGCATATCACAATGCATAGATTCCGTCCTAAATACTCCATGTATGCCCGCCCAATTAATGATTATCCTAGTGAATGTGTTGCTGCTGCTGGAGTGATGTTGATGATCCAGAATAACCTTGATCCACGTGTGGCTCAATACCCATATGATTTGATCACTTATGGCGGTAATGGAGCTGTATTCCAAAATTGGGCTCAATACCTACTTACAATGTCTTATCTATCTAAAATGAGTGAAAAACAAACATTAGTTATGTATTCAGGACATCCTCTTGGTTTATTTCCATCAACTCTTGAAGCACCCCGTGTTGTTATCACAAACGGTATGGTAATTCCAAATTATTCTACACAAAATGACTATGAAGTTTTCAATGCACTCGGTGTATCTCAATATGGACAAATGACCGCTGGGTCATACATGTATATCGGACCCCAGGGGATAGTTCACGGTACAACAATCACAATTCTAAATGCGGCCCGTAAATATCTAGGGAAAAATGATGATGGGCTCGGAGGTGTATTATTTGTTACTTCTGGGTTGGGAGGGATGTCTGGTGCTCAAGCAAAGGCGGCAGTAATTTCCGGAGCTGTATGTGTAATTGCTGAAACAAATAAAATTGCTGTTGAGAAGCGCTTAGAACAAGGATGGTTAAGTGAATATCATTATGATGTAAATAATGTAATTGAAAGCGCCAAACGAGCGATTTCAACAAAAAAAGCGATTTCTATAGGCTATATAGGCAATATCGTGGACTTACTTGTTGCACTTGATGAATACGAACTAACACCCGAATTAGGCAGTGATCAAACTAGTTTACACAATCCATGGCTAGGAGGTTATATTCCAACAAATTACAGCCATGCAGAGGCTTTACAATTGCTAAAAGACAACCCTAGTAAATTCAAATTGGAGGTTGAACGTACATTAAGAGAACATTCTTCTGTAGTAAATCGTTTGTCAGAAAAAGGAATGCATTTCTGGGATTATGGTAATGCGTTTCTCTTAGAAGCAAGAAAGGCTGGAGGGGATGTCATTAACCCTAATGAACCGGGTAAATTTCGCTATCCTTCCTATGTTGAAGACATTATGGGGCCTATTTGCTTCGATTTTGGATTTGGTCCCTTCCGATGGGTTTGTACATCTTGTGATGAAAACGATCTGAAGAAAACAGATGAAATTGCAATAGAGATACTGCAACTTCAAGCAGAAAATGTAAATTCCGATATTAAACAACAAATTTTAGATAATATTCGTTGGATAAAAGATGCTGATAAACATCAACTAGTTGTAGGTAGTAAAGCACGTATACTATATGCAGACGAAAAAGGTAGAAAGGATATTGCCAGTGCTTTTAATACAGCAATTAAAAATGGTACAATCACCGCTCCAATAGTATTAGGTCGAGATCATCATGATGTATCAGGTACTGATAGTCCCTTCCGTGAGACAGCAAACATTCACGACGGTTCTATGTTTACTGCAGATATGTCAGTACACAATTTCGTAGGTGATGCGTTCAGAGGTGCTACTTGGGTTAGTTTACACAATGGCGGCGGCGTGGGTTGGGGGGAAGTCAGTAATGGTGGATTCGGGATGTTAATCGATGGAAGTGCCCGTAGTCAGAATAACATCGATTCTATGTTATCATGGGATGTAAATAATGGAATTGCTAGACGAGCTTGGGCACGAAATCCTGGTTCTATTAGTACAATTATTAGGGCGATGGACTCTGATTCTAATTTGCTAGTTACAATACCTAACTTGGTAGATAGTGAGATTTTACAAAATTTATGACAATACTATCATTCAATAATAAATAAGGTGGGCGGAGGGTATGGATAATGTCATTGTGAATATTGACGGCACGTCATTATCCATTGAATCATTAATTGCAATTAGAGATAACATCGCTGAAGTTAGGCTAACTAAAGAAGCAACAATTTCTATGTCTAATTCACGAAAAGCTGTCGAGTCAATAATTGAATCAGGAAAAGTAGTTTATGGAATAAATACAGGATTCGGTGCTTTATCTAACGTCACAATTGACCGTGAAAATTTAGCCCAATTACAACTGAATTTGATCCGTAGTCATGCTTGTGGAGTAGGGGAAATAATGAAGCCCGAGCATGTATTGATGATGATGACTATTCGAGCTAACTCATTAGCTGTTGGAAATTCCGGAATTCGACCCGAAGTTGTTGAAACAATTCTAGCTCTAATTAATGCACGTTGTGCCCCCATAGTTCCTCGAATCGGCTCTCTTGGGGCTTCTGGCGACCTCGCGCCACTTTCCCATCTCGCCCTTGGCCTAATAGGAGAAAATGAGTTTTTGAAACAAGATGATGGTGGATGGACCACAATCTCATCAACAGAGGCCTTCCAGTATGCCCAGTCTAAACCAATTTCTCTCGAGGCTAAAGAAGGGCTCTCTCTCATCAATGGGACTAGTCAGATGTGCACATTCTTGTCTGTAGCAATCCATGAATTAGAATTGTTAACTTTTACTGCAGACTGTGCTGTAGCATGCTCTGTTGAAGCAATAAAAGGCTCACACAAACCCTTTGATAAACGAATCCATAATTCAAGACCACATCGTGGGCAAATGATCTCTGCAGCCCGAATCTATTCATTATTGGCGGATTCTGCAATTAATAAATCACATGAAAATTGTGATCGTGTTCAAGATGCATATTCACTACGGTGTGCCCCTCAAGTCCATGGGCCAATTATTGATATCCTTCTAAATGCACGAACCATGCTCTCAATTGAATTAAATTCGGCAACAGACAACCCACTAATTTTTGTTGATGAAGAAGGTGGTTTCGAAGTAATTAGTGGAGGTAACTTTCACGGAGAGAATCTCGCAATTACAGCTGATAACCTTGCAGTCTGTGCCCATGAATTAGCATCAATTTCTGAGCGACGAACAAACCTCATTATGTCCCCAAAGTGGAGTGGTCAGAAAGCATTTTTGAGTAACACAGAGGGATTAGATAGTGGTATGATGATAATTCAATATGTTTCTGCAGCATGTGTTGCTGAATTACATCTCCTAGCCAACCCCTCATCCACATCAAATATTGCAGTGAGTATGGGTAAAGAAGATCATGTATCGATGGGATCAACGGCTACTCATCGTTTACTTTCTTCATCTGAGTTATTATCCAAAGTACTTGCTAATGAATTAATATGCTCTTGTGAGGCAATAAATAGAACCGAGCTAAAGCCTGGCGTTGGAGTTTCTAGAATTTTTGGTTTGATTACCCAGATTGTGCCTCCATTAATTGAAGATAGGTCTCTATCTCAATCTACTGAACTTGTTTCTAAAACAATACTTTCCGGCGGATTATTGTTTTCTTGAGGATTATTTATGCAAGAACGCTTACATCTCAATCATCATCCTGGAACTAATCCTCCTGATTTTTCTACGCGAATAATAGATAAAATTGATGAATCAATAATTCTTGAATCATCATATTTCTATCCGCGAGGTGGCGGTCAACCAGGCGATATTGGAACGCTTTCAGAAGGGAATGTTTCTGTAGATGTTGGTGAAGTGTTTGCGAAAGATGTAATCCACCATCCTGTTTCTAATATTGAGATGTTTGAAGTAGATTCCATTATTCAATGTTCTATCGATTCTGAATATAGGAACCAATTAGCACATATGCATACAACACAACATATTGTTTCAGCTATGGCTGATGAATTATGGGGTGCATCCACTGTTGGAAATCAATTAGGAACTAAAGAATCTCGTATCGATTTACTGTTTGAGGACAAAACACAATTTAATATGGACCAAATTCAAGATACTGTCAATGAAATTTTGAGGAAGGAAATTCCTGTATTCACACATAATTGGACTGCTGATGAAATAATGAATGACGATAGAGTTAGAAATCGTAGTTTCGTTGGTAAAATCCTCGAAAGACTCCCTGAAGATATTACTACTATGCGTGTAGTTGATATTCAAGGAATTGATATCTGCCCCTGTGCTGGAACTCATGTTGCAAATATATCAGAACTATCTGAAATTGAAATCGTTCGCATTAAGCAGAAAGGTTCTGGAAAAATTCGGTTATACACTCAATTGAAAAATGATAACGAATGATTTGTATTATCTGGTGGGCTCGGCAGGAATTGAACCTGCGATCTTCGCCATGTCAAGGCGACGTCATAACCCCTAGACCACGAGCCCAGAACAAAGTTAGGCGGCACCATCTCCCAAATGAAGGATTCTCTCCTCTATGTACAATGTCACGAGAGGATCTTGGATATTTTAGCCACACATCCTAATTGACTACAAGCTCCTGAAACACGAGTTCTGCC
>NTJR01000001.1 GCA_002457595.1 Marine Group II euryarchaeote MED-G36 | reverse complement strand
ACAACTGGAGCTGAAGCGCACCTACCATTCGGGGGCGTCAAAGGTAGTGGCAATGGAACTCGCGAGTCTGGAATTTGGGTTATCGAGGCTTACTCATATTGGCATGCTGTCAACGATGAATTATCTGGTAAGTTACAACTCGCTCAGATGGATGTTGAAGAAATCGAGATGGAAGAAGCGGAAGCAGATTACTCAGGACTTGCTTGATTGGTACGCACGCCGAGACTTGAACTCGGGTAACGAGGTTGGGAACCTCGTATCATTACCGCTAGATCACGTGTGCTAATTATGATTACAAGTAAGGTTCTCCACATTGCGTGCAAGGCAGACCGGGCAGCCATGCCCCGGGCATGTATCCACAATTCGGGCAAATCGATGTTTCAATGTCGCCACCACCAAGACCAAACATAATCTTCAATTTCTATATATCATCCACATTATTGAACCCATGCACTGAATCTATTCTGAACATTTAGAATACAATTGCTTATGGATAAGAGACATTGCGCATCACATGTAGGTGCGAATAGAATGGGCAGGACGATGAGGCTCCCCTTGAAGAAAGGCTTCGGGGCCACTGACAGAGTCGATCAATGGTGGAAAGGTCCGACCGCTATGGCTGCCTATCTTGGATTCATGATTTTGTATGCAACATGGCGTGGATTCATGGAAGCAGACTTCTGGATTTTCGAAGACTTTGGGAGAAGTGCTGGTCAATCTACCATGGCGATAGAGTCCAATGGCAGCCATGTTCTGAGCCCCCTCTTCAGTCCTCTGATTCTTCCAGGTAGTGGGACTTTTGGAGGACCTATACCTGAGTTCCTGTGGTGGATGAGTCCTGCAATGTTCATTCTGATTTTTCCAGCGGGTTTTCGTGCTACTTGTTACTATTATCGAAAGGCATACTATCGATCATTTATGCAACAACCAACTGGTTGTGCAGTTTCCAAGCCGTGGAATGAATACTCAGGAGAAACTGGACTGCTCCTAGTTCAAAATCTACATCGATATTTCATGTATGTAATGTTGGCATATCTACCAATCCTATCCTTCGATGTGTGGATGTCTGTTAATTTCCACGAAGGGGGAATTCATGCCTACGGTGTTACTGTAGGTAGTCTAATTCTATTAGTGAATGTGATTATGCTAACTGGCTACACCTTTGGCTGCCATGCTTTCAGACACATTGTTGGAGGAGACTCTAATGATTGGACTAGCACTGCTATAAATCGGTTAAAGTATAGACTATGGAAATTGTCAACCAAATTCAATGAGCAGCACAAGGAATGGGCTCTCTATTCTCTATTCTGGGTTATGTTTGCTGACTTCTATGTATACGCATGCACTGATTCATTCTTCGGATGGTCTGATATTGTGATTTGGGGTGGTTTCTGAAATGACTGAGGATTATACTGTTCACGAACATGACGTTGTCATAATAGGAGCTGGCGGAGCTGGGCTGAGAGCAGCCATAGAAGCTAGCCAGAACGGCGCGAGTGTTGCAATGATATGCAAATCAATGCTAGGTAAGGCACATACTGTAATGGCAGAAGGTGGAGCTGCTGCTGCTCTAGGAAATAAGGATCCACGTGATAATTGGCAAACTCATTTCCGTGATACGATGAAGGGGGGTAAATATCTGAATGATTGGCGAATGGCCAAAATTCATGCTCAACAATCCCCAGACCGCATTCGAGAATTGGAGACTTGGGGGGCTGTTTTTGACAGGACTCCTGATGGTTTAACTAACCAACGTAACTTTGGTGGTCACACATATCCAAGATTGGCTCATATTGGTGACGCTACTGGTCTAGAATTAATTCGAACTTTGCAAGAAAAAGGAATTCATATGGGAATGGATGTTTTCATGGAATTCACCGTTCGTCGACTTTTCACATCTAATGGAAAAGTCACAGGATGCTTTGCCTATGACAGAAATAATGGTACTCTGCATGTATTCAAGGCCAAGACAATCGTATTAGCAACAGGAGGAATAACTCGGTGTTGGGCTGTGTGTTCAGGCTCGTGGGAATATACTGGAGAAGGGCACGCACTAGCATATTGGGCAGGAGCCGAAATAGGAGACATGGAATTTGTTCAATTCCACCCAACAGGGATGATTTGGCCCCCATCTGTCAAGGGAATACTTGTTACAGAGGGTGTTAGGGGTGAAGGAGGAATGCTAACTAACGCCAAAGATGAGCGATTTATGTTCAATTATGTCCCTGAAATGTACAAAGATGAGTTTGCAGATACAGAGGAAGAAGCACAAGGGTGGGTTGAAGAAGTAATTTCAGGACAACTGGCTACGAAGCGTAGACCTCCTGAATTACTCACACGAGACGTAGTGGCTAAAGCAATAAATTCAGAGAGAGAGGCAGGTCGCGCAAGTGAACATGGTGGTGCTTATCTTGACATCTCTTGGAGAGATCCAGAGGAAGTAAAGAAGAAATTACCAGGCATGTATCACCAATTCAAAGAGCTTGCAGCAGTTGATATTACCAAGCAACGGATGGAAGTTGGACCTACAGCACACTACGTAATGGGGGGAGTGAAGGTCCACCCTGAAACTCAAGAATCAACAATATCTGGATTATTCGCAGCAGGAGAGGCGGCTACTGGTCTTCATGGGGCTAATCGCTTAGGTGGTAATTCACTGTCTGACTTGATTGTTTTCGGAAAAATTGCAGGTGAACAGGCTGCTTTAAGAGCCAGTCAGATTAATGACTTTGAGGAAATTGATGCCACAGAAATTGCAGACGTGATTGACGAAACATTGGCTCCTTTGAATCGTGAGAATGGAGAAAATCCAGCAAAAGTCGTCGAAGACCTGCGGGAAATGATGCAAGAGAAAGTTGGAATAATTCGAACTGGAAAATTGCTAGAAGAAGCTTTAGTTGATTTGGATAAACTTGAGTCCCGAGCTTCCATTACTAGCCCTGGTGGTTCTCGAATTTACAATCCTGGATGGCACCAAGCCTTGGAAATTGGTGCAATGATTGACGTTTCTCGAATGTGTGCCCTAGCTGCCTTAGAAAGAGAAGAATCTCGGGGTGGCCATACTAGAGATGATTTTCCAACACCTGATTACAAGCATTGGGGAAAAATCAACAGTGTGATTTCGATTCAATTAGATGGTACAATGGCTATCGAACACCGAAAATATCCTCCTATCGATTCAGAACTAAGAGAATTACTTGATGCAGATGATTTGCACGAGGAGGACTGAATATGGCTAAAGAAGTGACCTTCAGAGTTTTTCGAGGGAATTCAGTCGTATGGAAATCTGATTCCTTCGGAGATCCTATTGGCCAGATGGTCGATTACACTGTAGAAATGGATGAGGGGATGGTAGTTCTAGACGTGATTCATCGTATTCAATCTGAGCACGCGCCCGATCTTGCATGTCGATGGAACTGCAAAGCGGGGAAATGTGGTTCTTGTTCAGCTGAAGTTAATGGAAAAGCACGCCTCATGTGTATGACACGAATGGAGGAAATCATGGATGAGACTCCAGAAGGTCAACCCGTTTTGGTGAAACCTATGCAAGCATTCCCACTTACCAAGGATCTTGTAACTGATACTTCTTGGGCCTATGAAATGAACAAGAAAATGGTCCCAGTAAATGGACCTAAAGAACTAGATTGGAATTTCAAACAAGAAGAAGCCGATCGCATTCAGGAATTCCGTGGATGTATTGAGTGTATGCTATGTGTCAATACCTGCCACGTACTGAGAGAGCATCAGATGTTCGACGAATTTGCCGGACCAAGATTTTTCGTTAGATTAGCAGGATTAGAAATGCACCCTCTAGATACAAAGAGTCGAATTCCAGAAATTAAGGAAGATTTTGGAATTGGATATTGCAATATTACCCGATGTTGCACAGAAGTTTGTCCGGCTGGAATAAGCATTACAGATAACGCAATTATTCCATTAAAAGAGAGAGTTGTAACAGAATATTATGACCCTCTAGCAATGATTGCTAAGAAAATTGGACTCCGCTGACCAAATTGTCATTGGAAGACAAAGAATGAGATATTACCCCCGCCCAGGATTTTCCCAGGCGAGGTTACGTGGATCAGTGCTAAAGAAAGAAAAAACCGGTACACCCTGAAAATCAGAGGCGCTTGATTCCGGTCTTCTTCACGTTGGCCTTCTTGATCTTGGCTGGGAGCCAAGCCGGTCCATTCGCAGGCTTTGGTACCATTGCGGTTGAGCCTGTGAAGCAATGTACCTTGTTCGTGCCGCGCTCGCGCAGACATATGTCGGTATGACCACGAGTTGCTGCTTTCAGAGCAGCACCGCGGGGTTGCTTACTCACGAAAACCTGAGCAGTGTCATTGTCACCCTCCATCAAAACGAAGTATTTTTTGCCAGACATTGAATTATCCACCTCCACAGGGTGGGCCACTCAGAGAGATTATGAAGTTTGAGGCTGATAAACGCTTCACTGCGCCGCTGAGGGGACCTTTGGGGGATTTCCGTAACCCCAAAAAATTACAATAATCACTTCATAATTCTGCACAAGCAAGGGTTTTTGTGTTGAGAACTCCATCAATTGAGCGAATAGAGTCAACCACTAAACGAGCAATCTCCCCCATATTTGAGGCTTCAATTTTTAGTATCAAATCGTGGTCTCCGAAGAGAAGATTTGCATCCACAATGAATGACAACTTTGAAGCCTCGTTGAATACAGAGAATTCAGAGCCAGGCTCGACATTAATGAGAACATAACCTACTGACATCAATACTTCTAGAGGCGTTGACCGAATTAAGCCTTCGCCGGCATAGAAGTTAGAGATTATACCTACGATGAGGTAATATCGGGTGGCCTGCTCTCGTACCTATATGGCCGAGACAGTCATCGTGCGAGAGTGCAAATATGGACAGGTCAGGGTACTATTTGGCAATATTCTGCGAGTAGACGGTGACCTCTTGGTTACGACAGCTAACAATCGCCTAGCAGGGCGAGAAGGCCTAGATGAGAAAATCCATCAAAAAGCAGGTCCTGAACTTCGTGAATTCACCCACCAAATTGCAGTTGAGAGAAGAAAGGAGAACTTACAGCCGTGTGGAGTAGGTGAAGCCGTAACTACACCGGGATTCAATTTGCCTTTTGAAAATCTAGTTCATGTTGTAGGACCTGATTGTCGACGACCTAATCAAGATAACTTTCGTCGCGACCTATTGAAACAATCCTATGCTGCTATGTTCAATCAAATAGAGGCTGTAAAAAAGCGTGAGACTTTGGTTATGCCACCTATCTGTATGGATATTTTCGCATATCCACACCGAGAAGGCGCAAGGATGACAATGGAAATTGTTCTAGCTTGGATGGATGAAGGAGAGGATCCTGGGACTGATATGGTTCTCATCGTTACAAATGATAATCAATTCCTCAATAATATGAAAACTGTTTATCGAGAATCTGAAGATAGGTTTCCTGGCATAGACAGAACTAGGGCCTTCAGAAAAGGCAAGTACCCCTGAGTTAGAAATCAGCGGTCTAAGTTACCAATATGCAAATTTACAGCCTCGGTTAGTGTGAGCCGCCCAACAGCAACCGATCTTGCCAAATTTGCTGGAATGGTTAGCCTTCCTTCAGAAATTCTGCGACTCCTACGCTGAATTTCACGAACTTCTCCTTTTGATGGAGTTACTTGTAATCGCTGAGTAATTGGAATTCCTTCCAATGAACTAATTGTTCTGGCAGCAGAGATATGATCATGACGCGATCCTTTCGAAGTTGAATGCTCATCAACCAATTGTACAGATAAACCACGAGCAAGACAAACGTTTGCAATTCGAGATGATATGGTTCTCACACCATCACCAATTCGAACTACAGACTCGGCAGGAGAAATATCTAGCAATATTTCTGTTATTCTGTCAACTACTGCGTCAACTGATTCCAATTGCATAGAACCTGCAGGTCGTCCATCGGCTAACCATGCTAAACCTGGACGAGGGCCAGGGTCAATTCCAAAACAAATTCGCTGAACTTGGTCTCCAACATACATCCTATTGATTATTGAACCAATTACAGAATCTATTTCTTCAATATCACATCCTACCCCGCGACCATCATCGGTAAGTAGGACTTCAGCGTGAGAACCTATCCAATAATTGACCCCGATTGGAACTGGATGGGAAGTATCAATCTGAGAATATTGTAGACCTGAAACTCTCAATCTATTTAGCAATCGGTATGCCAAACGAAAGTCATCTGTCCGTACAGCCACCTCTGACACGGTTTGTCAGAGTTAGACCTCGCATTCAATGATTACTAACTAATCACTAGAAATTCTACTGATTATAGAGAAACTGCATTTTCTCAATTCGGATGAGGGGATATTAAGTAAAATATATCATTTTGAGTAATAGACAAGCGATGTCGTCAAGAACCTTGAGAATAGGCTACGCATATGAGCAGCGTATATGAGCGTGAATTACGCTCTGTTCTGGCTGGGGAAAAAAAAGGTGTTCAAGCAATCACTCGTTCCTGTAATGAAGTTGAAAGAGCGCGTGCACTACAAGTTTGTCAGCGCCCTTTTCTAGTGGTCAGGGCCCCTGGAAGTGGAAGTGAAGGTACTGGGGATCTTCTTGCACTTAGAGGGGATATGTGCTTTCCTATTGAAGTAAAATCATCGAAGACCGATAAGATATACTTGTCAGGACGAACTAAGTTACAATACGATGCACTCAAGACTACTGGAGAGAAATGTGGTCTACTACCTCTTTATGCATTCAGACTCAAGGGAGTCAGAGGAGATAGTTGGACTATTATGAAAGTGCCAGTAGAAGGATTGACTGGAAAGTTGCGTACACTGGCAAGAGCGATACCAGAAGTACCTCTGACTCGTAATGGTTCACCATATCTAAACTGGCATGAAGGAATGCCTCTACACAGATTCTTAGCACTTATCAGCCGCTCAGATGGAGCACGATTAATCGAAAATCAATATAATAGTTAACTGAAATTTTCAACTAACTCTCTAGAAATGATTCGGTTTCAGAGAGGTGAGATTTAACCTGCTCTATTTGAGTTCTAACATTGACTAGACTGGCTTGCATCAGCAATCGAGATATTGTTTCACTCTCACGTCGAAGTCGGTCAATTTCCCTCATATGTTTACGATTCTCTAGCCCCTCGCTGTCACTCACATCTATCGGAAGTAGTAGAAGGTAAAGTAGTTCATCACGTCTCGAGCACATTCAAGAGTGGGTGGCCTTGACCAACTAATATGGAGCAAGGGCTGAGTCTCAATCAGTTACTCTTTATTGTGCTCCTAGGGCTTTTTTGGATTAATGGATGGGCTCCCTTATGGACTGTGTTATTAGTTTCAATATGGTATCTTTCTCTTATTTGGTTAGAACAGAATGGGACTCTAGACAAATGGAACGCATCACGGGCTTTAGGAATCATCTTGATGTTGCGAACTAATCGCGGCAAAGACGTATTAGAAAAAGTCTCGAATCCTCGCAGATTTTGGAGATGGTACGGTGAATTCTCAATTTGGCTATGTTTAGGCATGATGGGATTGGTTGTTTTTCTCCTATTTGCCACTGCTATTCTCACAACAATGCAACCTTCACAACAAGAAGTTCTACCAGCTACTGATTTGCTACTAATCCCTGGAGTCACTAGTTTTGTCCCTCTAAAGTGGCCACTAATAGCCTTGATTATTGCCCTCATTATCCATGAATATAGCCATGGAATTCAAGCGCGAGCACATGGAATGCAAGTTCGTTCATTTGGACTTCTACTCGCTGGCCCTCTGCCTGTAGGAGCCTTTGCAGAACCTGAATATGAGGAAATGGTTCGAGCACCTCTTAGAGAAAGAATGCGATTGTACGCAGCAGGACCCTCAATCAATCTACTAGCAACATGGATGGTCCTGATTCTACTTAGTGCAACTGCTAATGGATTCGTAGCAGAAAACCCAGGAGTTCATGCAACTGGAATAATCAAGGAAACCGGCGCGGAAGATGCTGGCCTATTGCCTTATGAGACAATTACTCATATTGATGGAGCCGAAATAAATGATTATGATGATTTTACAAGCGTATTAGAATCATATTCTGCAGGAGATTCTGCTTTATTTTCAGTCCTTCCAAGGCCTTCTGACAACGAAAATTCTGAAAGAGATATCGAGATTGTTTTTACTGACAAGCACGATCATTACATGCGACCTTGTTTGGAAGAAATTAGTTGCGATGCTGAAGAATACAGCCTATTATTAGGCGATGAATTAGGCATTTTTGAAGGAGATGCATTTGTAGGCATGATAGTTTCTGAAGGCACTGCTGCAGCAGATAGATGGTCTTTTTTATTCAATGAAGAGAGTTCAACGATAGAAAAAACAGTGCAGACAATTTTTGCACCATTTGCAATGCTAGGTGTTCCAATAGCTAACGAGGGTCATACTATGATATTAGAGGAAAGAGCAATGCTTTCTGCAGGAGATGGTGCTATTGCCTCTACTCTAGGAACTGACGGTATGCTTGCAGTATTCGATTTCCTCTTCTGGCTAATTTGGATAAATTTTCTACTTGGATTTGCAAACCTAATCCCTATGGTTCCTTTCGACGGGGGGCATATTGTTCGAGATGGAACACACTCAACTCTACGATTCTTCATGCGTAAATCCAATCCGATAAGAATTGAAAGTTTAGCGGAAAGACTCAGTTCAATGAGCAGCCTCTTCATACTTCTTATACTTCTAATTCCAATAGTCATACCAAGAATTTTCTAGGGATTTATTCTTCTTCATCAGAAGAATCATCTTTCTGTAATCTAACAGTTACCATATCAATTAGAATCGGGGCCACGATGATGAATGAAACAAGCAGAGCTAAACTGCTCCAAGAGGCTCCAGGCACCGCACCAGCAGTTCCTGATGCTGAGAGTTTGACTGCACCAACCCAAGGTATCTCAAGTGAAGCAACCCCAATTATCCATTCATCTTTGATCGCTTGGACAAGTTGACCATTTTCATCGCTAAGGCTGATTTGATCATACTGACAACCATTACTCCATATGTTGTCTCCTGTAGTGATGTAACCTTCGTGGGAAGGAACCCAGTTCTCAATGCGAAGATTAGAATTGCTATGAAAACACTCATAATCTAACTCTAAAGTAATTTGGGACGCCCCTACAACATCAGTTCCAGGAACATCCCAACCTCCGTTAGGATTGGCTACTGCCTTTAGCAGAGCACGATGAATCACAGGTGTATCGCTACCTCCATTTTTTCGGAAAATGATTACGTCACCGGGCATTCCATGGCTCTCATAGCCTTCGTGCTCATTTCCTTCTTGAGTTGCTTCAGCCAATGTGACAATTTCAACTCGATTTTTATCCATAACTAGAATCAAGTCACCAGGATCTATTGCTCCAACAGAACCGCTTTCTCTATCGTGCATCATTGAGCCAGATTCTACAACAACCATAGGGGGATATTTTCCGGTTGCAATAGTCAGGGAGCCCAATAGAAGAACGACTAGCCCAATTGCTAAAGTGGCCTCTCGCATCAACATCTTGCTATCCAAATTCAATCCTCCCACTCGATTTTAATCTCACCTGCTGGCCTAGTTAGGTAGAGCAATGTAAGTGAAGTAGCAGTAAGAATAATGCTGACTCCATCAAAATGCGGAGCAAGGGAATGAATTGATTCATTGCCTGAAAGAAAGAGAGTAAAATCAACAGTGTATTCACGACTACCACCATCTATAGAGGCTAATCCAAACATCATATTGTATAGAAGAAGAATTCCAGTCAATCCACTAAATATCAATATTAATCTATTCCAAATGAGTTCATGCAAGACTGGAGCACCAGGAAGTATTCGTGAAAGATGAGAATCTCTTGTGTTCAGCCATTTCATCAATGCACTTTGTTCGTTTTCGGAATCAACAACTAATTCATCTTCAATTACTGACAATTTTTGTTTCTTTTGCATTGATTTAGAAACGTGCCTTAGTTTCCCCGAAGTTTTGATTCCAAGACTTTCATAATGAGATACAAGAGTTTTCTGATACTCAATACCCAGCATTAATGCTGCCTCTTCTGCCTCGCCTCTTCGGCGTAGAACTTCAGGTCTAGAATCCAAAGAAAGAATAGAATCCAAAACAGATTTTTGATTCAAAAAGATCGAAAATTCGGGTACAACATAGAAGGCTATCAGTCCTCCGAAAATAAGAGCCGCCCAAGACCAAGAAACATAGGCTGATTTACTTGGATCTGCAGTTCCATCGAGAATAAAAAGAAACAAAAATCCCCATAATGTTGCTGCAACAGACAGAATCGTGGTGTATGTGATAATTTGAAAATGGCTATCACTCTTACTCATCCACCAACGACGAAGAGGGGCCAAAAGACGTCTGCGGGGTCTCGCCATCATCATTGGGTAGGACTCATCCGATTTGTTAGTTCTCTCTTGATGGACTGGTGAAAATAGAAAATATAGGTTCGTAATAACACCCATTGGTTCATGTCGAACACACATACGCATAGAGTCAGATGGATGGCTCTGCTCTAGATTGCTTTCACCCCGATGTACGTGCTCTCGTACAAGAACGAGGCTGGGAATTAACTCCTATTCAGGAAGCTTCTGCGACTGAACTGGTCGCTAGTAAAGATAGAATTCTGGTTGCGCCAACTGGAAGTGGGAAAACAGAAGCCGCAATTCTTCCTCTAGCATCAAGAGCTCTGGAGGAAAACTGGCAAGGACTCTCAATCCTATACATAACACCACTTCGAGCCTTGAATCGAGATATAGATAGAAGATTAGAGAAATTACTCTCTCCATTGGGAATTAGTGTAGGTCTAAGACATGGAGATACAACACAAAAAGAGCGGACTAGACAATCACGTAATCCACCAAACCTGTTGGTAACTACCCCTGAAACTGCACAAATAATGTTACTCGGAAGTAGATTACGCCAACACCTAGCAGGAGTAAGAGCAGTAGTTTTGGACGAAGTTCACGATATGGCATCCTCAGAGCGAGGAGCACAACTTCTGGTTGGATTAGAGAGAATTGCAGCCTTATCGAATGTTGGTAAAAAATTCCAACGCATCGGTCTTTCGGCAACCGTGGGAAATGCTGATGAGGTCGCAAGTTGGATGTCTAAGGATGCAAAAGCAATATTTGGTCCAGCACCTAGAACAACTCAGGTTACTGTTCATCGAGAAACACCCACTCCTGAAGACGAATTACTCGCCGGTGAATGGGCAATTTCACCAAAATCAATTGCAGCCTTTCGGCATCTAGCTCATATTTTGATTGAAGACCCCCCATCTCTAGTCTTTGTTAATTCTAGATCTTCAGCCGAAACTGTTGCACAGAGGCTAGGTGCTATTGTTCCTGAAATCAATGTTGGAGTTCATCATGGTAGTCTTGCAGCTGAGACACGAAGAGACATGGAAGATGCTCTTCGCGCTGGAGATTTGCATGGATTAATATGCACCTCTAGTCTTGAATTAGGAATAGATATCGGAACAATTCGAAGAGTTCACCAATTAAACAGTCCAAGAGCAGTTGATCGTTTGCTACAACGTGTAGGAAGGGCAGAGCATCATCTTGGAGGAACCGGAAAAGGTGATATTCTAGCGTGGGAAATTGATGACATCGCGGAGTCGGCAGTAATTGCACGAAGAGCAATGAACGGTGAACTAGAAGGAATCGAATGGAGGTATAATCCAGGTATTGTAGCTGCTAATCAGATGTTACAAATGGCATCTGAGAGATCTTTTGTGCCACTAAATGACGTAACTAAAATTCTCAAACAAACATCGATTTTCACAGAATGGAGTCACGACGATACTCTAGCAGTATTACGTGTGCTCAATGATCGTTGGTTACTGCGATTGATTGAGGATCCAAAAGACTCAGATGCTACAATTTGGCATCCGAGGATATGGGAAAATCTAGCAATTAAGGCTAACGAAAAAGGAGCAAAGATTCCCGAACAGAGGCCTTCATGGGAAGAAGAAAGTGAGGAGGAGGACAAGAAAAGATGGCTTCAAGAAATGCTCCCACACGTTCCTAGTGAACTATCCAATGGTTGGTTTTCACCAGCTGGAAGACTTGGCCGAAATAGAACAGATCATTTCTCAATGATTCCAGATGAAATCTCATATCGAGTTAGAGATGCTGTAACTCGTCAAACACTAGGTAGTGTTGATGAGGCATTTGTCCTATCTTTGAATAATCTAGGAGAGGATGGTGGTGGAAGACCTCGAAGATTTGTTATGGCTGGAAGAACATGGATGATTGTTGATGCTGATCCAGAACAATCTGAGTTACTAGTCGCTCCAATATCAGACACAGGCGAGGCCCCAGTTTGGGCTGGAGAATTGCCTCCTGTGCCGATAGAAGTTGCACTAGAGGTAGGCAGACTAAGGCGCAGTGCAGCGATTGCTGTAGGGGCTATGGAACCTCAGAAAGGAGATCTGGAATTTGATGAGTATCCTCTTTCTGATGTGGCTAGAGATGATTTGTTAAGGGCGGTAACTGAACATCTGGATGCTACTGAGAATCTACCAACAGACAAGGTATTGACCGTTGAAACACGACAAAAAACTGTAGTTCTGAATACTTGTCGTGGCTCAAAAATCAATGAAACTTTGGCTCATTTCATACAGGCAATGGGTTCAATGAGAGAAGGGAAAATGGGGACAACTCTAGTTGACCCTTATCGAATAGCCTTCCAAGTTCCTGGAACCAAGGCTGTGCATGTTATTGAGTGGATTAGTAATACTTCACCAGAGGCTCTAGAAACGATTCTGAGGATGACAATACCAAATGGAAGAGCACTAAGATGGAGGCTAGTTCAAGTCGCTCGCAAGATGGGGGTTTTACAGAAAGCAGCGGATCCAAGAAAAGTCAACCTTCAGGGGATAATGCAACGATATAGGGGCACACCAGTTGTTGAAGAAGCTCTTTCGAAACTATTCCACGAACGTATGGATATCGAGGGAACGATGGATCTAATTCGTGAAATTCAGAATGGTGAGGCTAAGATTGTACACACAGCAACAGGACCTCTTGGTCTATCTCCCAAGAGTGAACGTGACTTACTATTACCTGCATGGTCAGATGCTCAATTACGAGAAAGACTTGAGACTCGGCTACTAGCAGAACGTTGTGTACTAATTTGTTTGAATTGTTCGGACAAAAGTCGGAAACGTGTAGGACGTATGGAAGATCGTATTGAGCCATGCCCGAAGTGTAATGGAACCATGAGAGCGTGTGCACCAGAAAGAATGGAATCACTACTAGTCGGATGGATAGAAAGTAAGGATCCAAAAGATAGGGCTCGAATGAAAAAGAATGCAGAATTAATCAGAACCCACGGACAAGATGCGGTTCTTGCAATGATGGGGAGAGGAGTGGGCGAGGAAACTGCAACTAGACTTCTTAGAGGACATATACGTGGAAATCGAGTCTCTCTACTACGTTCCATACACAACGCAGAACTACAATATGCAAAAACTCGAAGATATTGGTCTTGAGCAAGCAATATGGACAAACACCACGCCCAGTGGAGTATGTTAGTGGGTCTGACTGGAAGATACGGGTCGGGAAAAACCACTGTTGTCAACTGGTTTGTCAGTAAAGGATTGGCAAGTGAATCCTGCTCTGACTCCATTCGTAGTTGGCTTATGGCTCAAGGAATAGAAGAGAGTCGAGAGGCCCTAATCGAAGGAGGGAGAGAACTCAGAAGACAAGGAGGGCCTGGAGTTCTTGCTGAGATGCTACTTGAAAGACTGGATGGAAATAATGCAGTTATCGATTCAATCAGGACGCCAGGGGAAGTAGAGGCTTTTCGAACAAGGGAGGATTTTATTCTCATAGAAATTCGAGCAGGGATGGAATCTCGCTGGGGTAGGGTTCAGAATCGGGCTCGCACAGGAGACCCATCAGACAAAGACACATTCATCGCTCAAGAGCAATCCGAAGTCAAAGCCAAAGATGAGACGGGTCAAGCACTTGACGCAACCGCTGCTTTGGCTGACATGATATTAGTCAACGACGCTGGAATTGATGATCTTCATTCTGACCTTGAAGAACTATGGGGAATGCTCAATGATTAAGCTGAACGGACCTTGACACCGGCCTCTTCCATCATTCCTATTGCGATTTCAAAATCGTCTTTCCATCGTTCTGGTATTTCTGAATTAGAAGGATAGACAACCTCATTCACACCGGCTTGAATAAGAGAACGTGCACATCTTGAGCAGGGAGGCCATGTAACATAGGCAGCACAATCTTTCAGTGATATCCCAATTCTTGCCGCGTGCATAATTGCATTCTCCTCGGCATGACAAATTAGAGGATATTTTTGCTCACGATCCTCTAACCTGTCTATTGAATCTTCAATCCCACGAGGGAATCCATTGAAACCTGTTGAACGTATTTCGCGATCTGTACCAACGACAACGCATCCAACCTTAGTTGAAGGGTCCTTAGACCACTCTGAAATGTGCTTTGCGAGATTCAAGAATCTACCATCCCACTTCTCACTCATTCAATCACCTTAGGGTTGACCACCAGGTGGGTCGTTATCTCTGTTGGCCTCAGTACGATTCGGATCATATCCCTCCCAAACACTGGGATTTGCATAACAATCAGGATCGTCACGATCAGCCTGACCTCCCTTGTCATTATCTATGCCATCTCCACAATTTCCAACACCACGACCGTCATCACCTGATAGTAATGCTTCAGGACCACCTTTTGCAATAACAGCAATTGTTAGACCAGATAGCACCAAAATAAGAATGATAAGGATTACTTTCGAACTCGTGTCTTTCGACTCGACGACGAGTTTTACCTCGACCTTGTCATTGGGCTGGGATGTCATATGCAAGCCTCGCAGAGAGGTCTTCCATTTAGCATCTAATGGACAACAAGTTGCTCCCAAAGGTCCAATCCATCTCTTTTCACAACATATCTAATGATGTCACCGACAAGATAAACACTACCCAATACTAACACATCAACACCCTCTTGATTAGCCATTATCACTGCTGATTCGAGGGCTTCTGCTGGATTTCTTCGAATCAATGCAGAATCCAATCTGTTTGCACAAATCAGAGACTTGAGAATTTCTGCATCAACTGCTGGTTTTCGACCAGAAGTTGGTTCTGTAATTACTATATGACGGAATATATTGCTGTGCCACATCTCTGATGTGACATCTGAAAGTATTTCGTCCAAATTCTCCTTCTCGGTCATTCCGATAACCACTATGCAGGGTTTTTGCGTTTGATCTAATTCTTTGCAAAGGCCCTCTAAGTTGTGTGCAGCACTGATTCTTACTTTGCGATTAAACCATTCTTGAGGTGGCCAATTATGAGACCTGCCCGGCCATATTGTGTTCGAGTTTACCGGATTCCAATTCATTACCAAGCATATTCTGTTTGCAAACTCATTCCAAATTCTCCATGGGTCTGAATTATTTTCAGATTCATAAAACCAAATATCATCACCAACACTAGATAGAACCTCCATAACCTCAGAATTTTCATGCTGAAGTGCAACGATTGGCACACCTTCTCTATGGATTCCAATTTTGGCTTTAGCAATATCAACCAATGTAGGTCCTAGTACTTCTGTGTGGTCAAGAGAAATTGTAGTAATCACGCACAAATCGGCATCGACAAGTCTGGTTGCATCACCAGCACCACCCATCCCAGTCTCAATGATTCCCCGTTGGACACCAAGATCTGAAAAGGCAAGCATGGCTATTGCAAAAGTCGCCTCATAGAAAGTTGGTTCTTCGCCACCCTCGGCAGCAAGGACTTCACTAGCCATTCTTATTCGGTTTAGGTAATTGTCAAATTCTTCTGGACTAATCGGTTTCCCATCTATGCGAATTCGTTCCTCAACAGTAACTAGATGAGGAGTTGTAAACAATCCAGTCTTGATTCCAGAATCGCAAGCTGCACTTGATAGAAGAGCACATAGAGAGCCTTTGCCGTTTGTTCCAGCGACGTGAATTGAAGGGAATTTTGACTGGGGATCGCCAAGTCGCTCAAGCAAGGGTTCAATTCTCTCAAGACCTAGACTCATACCTGCAAACTGCCTTTGTGTGAGCCATTCTCGGTCGTTCATTCACTCGCCTCAGCCGCACCTAGTAGTAGTTCGGGGACGGGTCAAAGTGATATGGAACTTGAAGTTCGTGGAGGCTGTGTCCGGCGAAAGTGAAAGTGTCATCGACATGATGCGAGAGCAATGGCAATCGATGGCCGGTATGGCTGCAATGTTTGTTGGGACTATTGCAATAGGCATCTTCATCCAGCCATTATACAATATTCCAGAAGCTCGTGCCTTTGGTGAAGAGGGGACTACAAAATCGGGTTTTATTCTCTTTGAATTACTAATGATTGGAGTTTTCACTGTCGTAATTATATGGCTTGCAAGAAAAGGTCTTGAGGCCCTAATCAAAGGCATTGTAATGCTAGCACTTTGGATGAGTCTATTCTATTCAGTTCAACCATTTACACTAATTGTCCTCTATCTTGTTGGTTTGGCTACAGCTACCAGTGTTGGATTGAGTGCTTTTGTGATATCAGTGGGTGCAATGGTAGCCTTGTACAAATATCCTGAATGGTGGGTAGTCAACTCTGTTGGCGTAATGGTCGGAGCAGGTGTAATAGTGATGATTGGAATTTCTTTTGTTCCTACTTTGATCATTATGTTCATGGTTCTTGCAGCGATATACGATTACTGGGCCGTTCATAAGTCAAAACATATGCTTGAATTAGCAGATACAATGATTGGACTCAAACTACCCGTCTTACTGGTAGCTCCTAAAGAGAAGGGTTACTCTTTCCTTGAACAGGAGGGAGATATCATGAGAGATGTTGACTCACCCCCTCCACCACCACCTCTTGATGGAGTCTATGATGCTGAATTGGTTTCCAAGAAAAAAGGTAGAGATGCCCTATTTATGGGATTAGGAGATGTTATTTTCCCTGGAATGTTAGTAATCTCTGCAATCACTTTCCTTCCAGATTGGGGAGGAGAAATCTGGAACGCATTTGGAGATATTTATCTAGCACAATTATTCGTTGGCATTGGAACTCTAATTGGAGGGCTTGTTGGATATGTTGCTCTCATGTGGTTCGTGGCTCAAGGAAATCCTCAACCAGGTCTTCCTCTACTAAATGGTGGTGCAATTTTAGGATATATCATCAGTGGAATAATTGCGGTTGGACCTGCTGAGTTATTCCAAGCAATCACATTCCTGTGACAGATTTCTCCCGATTCATTGAAGGATGAAGGACCAGCCCTTGCGGCTGGTCGACATGCTAGACATGAGGATGTTCAGAGAACACGCGGATGTTCTGAGAGCAGACCATGACAAGCGCGATATCCCTCATGATAACATAGATTCTGTCATTCGTTTGGATGAAGAATGGAGGCAGACACGCTACGATTCGGACCAATTGCGCAAGAAGCGGAATGAAGCTGCTCGTGGAATTGCTGCAGCCAAGAAATCAGGTGATGAGGCTGCTTCCAAGGCGATCATGGCCGAAGTTGCGAGCATTGGTTCAGAAATTGATGCATTGACTGAGAAAGCAGATGCTTGTCTTCTTGAGCGTGACTCTATTCGAATGCGTGTACCAAATATTCTCCACGAATCTGTCCCAGTGGGGGAAGATGATCAAAAGAATACTCTTCACAGCCTACGTGGAGAAAAGGTTGAATTGAAATTTGAAGCAAAAAACCACAATGATTTGATTGAACAAAATAATTGGGTCGATCTAGCAAGAGGGGCCAAGGTAGCAGGCTCTAGATTCTACTTCCTACAAGGTGACTTAGCCCGACTAGAGATGGCACTACAACAATACTCTGCAAACTTTCTAGTTGGTCGAGGATACACACTAGTCCAACCTCCTTTGATGATGAATAGAGAGGCTTACGAAGGAGTTACCGATTTGGCGGACTTTGAGACAGTAATGTATGGTGTTGAGCCTGACAAATACTACCTCATCGCCACCAGTGAGCATCCTCTCACCGCGATGAGGATGGATGAAATTATTGAGCCTGCAGAATTACCAATCAAACAGGTTGGAATTTCGCAATGCTTCCGCCGAGAAGTTGGAGCACATGGCTTGTCAGATAGAGGAATTTGGCGTGTCCATCAATTTACTAAGATTGAACAAATAATTATCTGCAATCCTGATGATTCATGGGACCATCATGAAGAATTATTGAACAACGCAGTTGAACTTTGGGATAGCCTTGACCTTCACTATCGAATTGTAAATATTTGCACAGGAGACATGGGTACGGTTGCTGCAAAGAAATACGATCTAGAGGCTTGGTTGTTTGGTGCTGGTGCATACAAAGAAGTAGTTTCCTGCTCAAATTGTACGGATTATCAAGCAAACAGACTCCGTATGAGATACAGAACTGCTGATGGCAATGCAGCTGTTCATACTCTGAACTCGACTGCTGTAGCAACTTCACGGGCTCTTGTCGCAATTATGGAGCAGTATCAGAATGAGGATGGAACTGTTCGAGTCCCAGATGTCCTGATACCACACATGAATGGTCAGACCGTGCTTCAGCCACTAGCCTGAGCTTTGGAGCGATTTTGCATCCATTTCTTAGCAATCATATACATCAGTATACCAACTAATATGGCTGCAAGTGGAGCTATAACTATTGCAAGAATAGACAATATAATACTGGCTATATTCTCTCCTGTAGAAACTACTGGATTAGCTAATCCACCAGTAAACATAGTCGAGAAACCACGAGTCACGACAGTTGCACCCTGTACAACTCCGCTAACTCCACCTCCAGCAACAATTGCCAAAGTCCACTGAATCACCGGATCTGTTTCGGCAAGGACTAGGGCAGTCATACCAGTACCTGCAACTACAGCAGCAGGGCTAGCAATTGAGTCCAGCAAATTGTCGACCCAAGGAACATAATATCCAGCAAATTCAACAAGTGTTGCTATACCTAACAATATAACAGCAACATTTGAATCAAAATACTCGAATGGGGTACTTGTTAAATCGACATTTATTGCATCTGCTCTAACAGCAATTGAAAGGAGGAAAGGGGGGAGAAAAACCCTGAATCCAGAGGCTGCAGCGAGCCCTATTCCCATGCATAAAGCAATGATTACATCGAATTCATTCATGATATTGCCAGTAGGAGGTCACTATTGAATCCGATGCCGTCATAATTCGCTTTGGAAAAATGAAAAAAAATGGCAATTTCGTGTACAATTTCATTTATTTCCACGGAAATTTAGCAGACCAAATTATGAAATCAAAGAGAATACATTGGATTGCAAGCATCAGACTACCAACCAACATAAGCCTAGAACCATCAATGGAATCTTGGTAAGAGGAATAAGCAAGAGCCCCCATAAGGAAATTTCCCAATGAAACTAGAAATAGAATTCCTATTACTAAAATTGGGGTCCATGAATATTGATGATTGATGTGAAAGAGGGTACTTTCCAACCATAGTGCAGAGGGGATTAGCACTAATGCATTAGCAATAAACAAATTTTGTAGTCCAGAACCATCAGAATCAGACCATGGCCAATGCATGTTTTCCAATGAGGCAGGTTCTAATTGAAAAAGAACAATCCACCAATAGATTAGGTATCCAATTGCTGCAATAAACATGAAGGGAACTATTCGATTCTGCCAAGTTGAGGGAATTCCACCCCAGAGTGATTGGGCATCATTGGCTCGACTAACTCCATAGACATATGAAAGAAGAACCAATAAACCAAATACTCCTGTAAACAATCTAAGAAAATCTCGATTCAAATCCATATTAACACCAAATTATTCACCAAGTTCAACAAGTGTATCACCCATATCAACACGATCACCGGTAACGAAATTGACAGAAACTACTTCTCCAGCACGTGGAGCCTGAATTCTATGTTCCATCTTCATCGCCTCCATTACTAGCAACGCCTGCCCTTCCCGAACTCTTTGACCTTCTTTGACAAGAACTTCGAGAATTGTTCCGGGCATTGGCGCTGTTAAACCACCCTCGCCTGCATCCGAATCAGCACTTCCCGGCTCGTGCCCATGCACCACATGAATACGGCCATTGAGATGTATCCACCATGAGTCACCAACCTTAGCAACATGAGCAAATTGAGCCGCACCATTTACTTCTACAACAAGACGACCCGGGTGTTCATCACGTCTGATGCTAACATCACTATGTGAATTATCAACACCGTCACTAGTCAGTCCTGAAAGGGTGAGTACACCTTCTGATTCTGTGAGTTTAGCACTCATTTTTGAATTGGATTCTCCTACACACCATTCCATTCAATCACCTCAGGGGAAAGACCTCGAAAGAGTTCTGAAAGGATCTCCAGAATGTCCTGTGTGTTCATCGATTATCGCTTCCACACCGCCTGTTCCTGCACGGTCAAGTCCGAAGCGATTTGCTGCAGCTGCAATGGCAACTAGCGTAGCGTGGTCAGGTTCGGGTTCTGCAAATTCAGATATAGGAGTTGAATCGAGGTAATCAGTAGTTATTCCACCAGATAAGAAAGTGGGATTACTAGCCATTTGACGAATGAAACCAATGTTGGTTGTTACCCCCAATGCATGTAAGTTAGACAGGGCTATGTCAAGACGCCTTGCTGCTGCTGTACGACTAGGAGCATGAACGATTAATTTGGCAAGCATTGGGTCGAAATCGACTGTGACCTCATCTCCTTCCCGAACACCCGTATCGACCCTGATTCCCGGACCCTGAGGTGCTTGCCACATTGCCAATCTACCAATGGCGGGGAGGAAACCCTTGGATGGATCCTCAGCATAGATACGAGCCTCCATAGCGTGTCCAGTGATACCGATATCTGATTGTGTCAACCCAAGGTGCATACCCGCAGCAACCTCAAATTGCTTCTGTACCAAATCAATACCAGTAATCATCTCAGTCACTGGATGTTCAACTTGCAATCTCGTATTCATCTCTAGGAAAAAGAAATCTCCTTTACTGGAAAGTAGGAATTCTACAGTTCCTGCACCCTCGTAGTCTACAGCCTGTGCTGCTTGAACTGCGGCTTTACCCATTGAATCCCGGATTTCCGTAGTTACGGCAGGGGAGGGTGCTTCTTCGATGACTTTCTGGTGACGGCGTTGGAGAGAACAATCTCGTTCATTCAGATGAATACAATTTCCGTGACTATCGGCAAGAATTTGAATCTCTACATGACGAGCACCGGTAAGCAGTCTTTCGACGTATACAGTTCCATCACCAAAGGCTGCTGTCGCCTCACGTGCTGCTGCTTCGTACTCAGTGCGAAGCATCTTTGGTTCGTGTACAGAGCGCATCCCTTTACCTCCTCCTCCTGCACTTGCTTTGAGCAACAAGGGATAGCCAATACGCGCTGCAGCCGCGGCAAGTACGCCTAGATGATCACTACCAACCGAGATTGCAATTTCTTCACCCGGAATTACCGGCACTCCATATTCAATCATACAACGGCGTGCAGAAATCTTGTCACCCATAGTCTCAATGGCTCTTGCAGGTGGTCCTATCCAAATCAAACCTGCATCATTTACTGCATTAGCGAAATCGGCGCGCTCTGAAAGGAAACCAAATCCGGGATGTATGGCCTGTGCACCAGTATCACGCGCTGCAGCAATTATCGCATCTGCATTGAGATACGTCTCAGCAAGCGTAGTTCCTGGAAGATGTACAGCCTCATCGGCTATCTCTGCGTGTAGTGAGCCTGTATCAGGATCTGAGAAAATTGCAACACCACGTAAGCCGGATTCCTTGGCTGCCTTGAGAACTCTAACAGCAATCTCTCCACGATTAGCAACCAAAATAGAATCGAATGGGCGATTAGCACCAACCATCCAATCCGGAATCATACAGAAACCTCACTCAGAATCCAAAGACCAATCCGGTTTACGTCGCTCAAGGAAAGCAGACAAACCCTCTTGTCCCTCTCGGGAACCACGCATTTGAGTAGTCTTGTCAAGAGTCCACAGACGAAGTTCTTCATCCGTAGACATCCATCCATCAAAAGCCATAGTCAATCTCTTTGATTCAGCCACAGCCATTGGACCAGTGGTCATTACATCAGCAGTGACCCTTGATATTGCATCATCAAAATCTAATGGAGAAGTTACTATCTCATTCAGCCAACCAATCCTCAAACACTCATCTGCTCCAATACGTGAAGCCATCATTGAAAGACGTCGGAATTGAGCGCTACCTAATTTTCTATAGACATAAGGTCCTATTACTGCAGGAAGAATTCCTAATTTCCCTTCTGAAAGAGCGATTCTAGTATTTGGTTCACCAATACAATGGTCAACACAGGCCACTAATCCAGCACCACCGCCTAGAGCAACTCCTTGTGCAGCACCTATGGTGAAACAGGGGTGTGACCAAAGGGAATTGAATAGACGGTCTAGACGCTGAGAATCTGCTCGATTTTCTTCCACAGAACGTGCACCAGCATCACGCATCATGTTAATGTCCGCTCCTGCACAGAAGTGCTTTCCATCACTTCGTAATATCAATACACGAAGGTAAGGCGAGCCTTCTGAATCGGTTAAGGAAAGTGTTGTACCTACAGATCTTGATTCCGTCCAAGATAGGATGTCCACCAATTCAGATATCAATTGAACATTCAATGCATTGAACACATCACTACGCATCAGAGTAACATTGGCAACTGCTCCATTGATATTCAGCGAACACAATTCGGTTGTTGGCTTCTCATCACTCATTTTTGCTCTATCCAAATTATCACATCCTGAATACGCCGTAGTCACTATCAGGGAATGGGGCGTTAAGTGAAGCGGAGATGGCTAGCCCTAACACATCTCTAGTGTCCCTAGGATCGATAACGCCATCATCCCATAATCGAGCAGTAGAATAGTAAGGTGAACCTTCTGTTTCATACTTGTCGAGAATAGGACGACGGAAATCTTCCAATTCACTTCCAGACATTGGAAGGAGTCCTTCTCGAGCTCTCTGATCCTGCTTGACACTAGCCAATACGTCTGCCGCTTGTGGACCACCCATTACAGATATCCTTGCATTCGGCCACATGAAAAGAAAACGAGGGTCATAGGCACGCCCACACATTCCGTAATTGCCAGCCCCATGTGACCCACCAATTATTACAGTGAATTTGGGCACAGGAACACAAGATACGGCTGTGACTAATTTTGCTCCATCTTTGGCTATTCCACCAGATTCAGCATCACGGCCAACCATGAAGCCGGTAATGTTCTGCAAGAAAATCAGAGGAATCCCGCGCTGGCCACACAATTCAATGAAATGAGCACCTTTGAGAGATGATTCAGAAAATAATATTCCATTGTTGGCTACAATACCAACTGGATATCCATGAATTCTAGCAAAACCACATACTAGAGTTGTACCATAGCGTGGTTTGAACTCATGGAATCTTGAACCATCAACAAGGCGAGCTATTACCTCCTTGACGTCGTAAGGAGTTCGATTGTCTGAAGGAAGAATCCCCATCAAATCTTCAGTATCATAGGCAGGCTCCTCTACTGGCTTAACATCAAGACGCTGCTTCGGCTCAATGTTCAAGTTTTCAACTACATTTCGAACCATTCGCAAGGCTTCTTCTTCATTCTCAGCGAAATGATCAGCAACACCTGATTGACGAGTGTGAACATCAGCACCACCAAGATCCTCTGCACTTACTTCTTCACCAGTTGCAGCCTTGACTAAAGGAGGGCCTGCGAGGAAAATGGTTCCGTTACCCTTGACAATGATTGACTCATCAGACATTGCAGGTACGTAAGCCCCACCAGCAGTGCAACTGCCAAGTACTGCTGCAACCTGAGGAATACCCTTACCCGATAGAACGGCCTGATTACGAAAAATACGGCCAAAGTGACCAATGTCAGGGAATACTTCATCCTGCATTGGAAGGAATGCTCCTCCACTATCTACCAGATAGATGCAAGGCAAATTGTTAGCATCAGAAATGTCTTGAGCCCTAATGTGTTTTTTCACTGTCATTGGGTAGTATGAGCCGCCCTTGACGGTTGCATCGTTGGCAACAAAAAGACACTCCTTACCATGTACAACCCCAATCCCAGTGACTATTCCAGCTGAGTGCGCGCGTCCATCATAGAGACCATTTGCAGCAAGAGAACTGAACTCTAGAAATGGACTGCCGGGGTCGCAAATTTCTGCAATTCGTTCTCGAGGTAGCATCTTTCCGCGCTTTCTATGTCGTTCGACATATTTGCCACCTCCACCATTCTTGACTGCTGCAAGATGCTCCTTGAGTTGGTCTGCTAAACCGAGATTATATTCTCGTCGACCATGCCAATCAGCACTTCCACGGTCGACTCGGGTCGGCAATCTGTCCATGGCTCTCAACCCCTCAGATTGCCGTCATACCTTCAATTAAATGGATTCGACATCATAGATGTCGTGATTATTGAGGCGGAATCAAACACCCAGCATTAGTCGACCGACATCTCGTAGACCGGGTGCCATACCCACTACCATCAATGCTAGTCCAATGAGGAGACGGAGATGTTGCTGACGATGCTCGAAGTTTGCTAATGAGTAGAACCAGAAAATAATTCCACCAATAGCTAACTTTAGAACGGCAAAAGTTGCTGCTGTATCAAATAATTCGATTACCGCAGCAGATAGCACATGTTTTTCACTATAGTTGAAGAAATCTATTCCAATGTATGTAGCAATTCCATCTAGAAACTGACCAACTACTGGAAGAAAAGCCACAGGATATGCCATCGTAGCCTTTGTTCTAAGTGATTCAATCAGATCTTTCTCTGCAGATTCTGAAGCCAAATATTCTTCCTCAGTCATTCCAGGAGGAAGGATTCCTGCGACGATTCCCTGTGATGCAAGTTGAATCGAAGATTCGCGGCCTTGCTGAATCATAAGATAAGCAACAACGATTGGTAAACCAATGACTACTACAACAGGCCAGAAATTTAGTTGATCAGATGGAGCCCACGACATATAGGAAGCCAAACCGCCAAAGAGAACGAGGCTTCCACCTACTCCTGTGAAATATACAGTCCTTTGAAGATCATCGAAAAAATCTCCAATATCCTTCAACCAGATTGGAGTTAGGACTCCTAATATTCCGAAAATAGCAAAAAGTGTCAAATCAATTTCTTTACTCTCAACAGTATTACTGCCACTAATCGAAATACCATAAATAAGGAATTGAGAAGAAATAAGCACCATTGAGATTGTATTGACACGCTTAAATTTGGGAATTGAATTTTCGTTATTATTGATTATACTATATCCAGCAGCACCTGAAAGTATCACCCAACCTGCAGTTTGGAAATGTACACCTGGGCTTACAAACCAAGCCGAAAGAACCTCTCCAAACATCTGTGCATCTTCAACTACTTCACCTAAGGCTGCCCAGAGAACAAATGGTAGCAAAGCCAGTAATGTCATGTCCGAGCCATCAATACCTAGATGCCTCAACCAACCCGAAAGAGCAATTGCGAACATTGCAAGAACAATTCCATAGGTCATTGTGTTGACCATATTGTAACCAGAATCTCCAGTCGATTCACCAATAATTGGATCGAGATAGTATTGGTAAACAAAATCAGATAGGGGATTTTCGATGTCTAACTCATGCAGAGCAAAACCTGCAAAGAACAGGGTCATGATTGCAGAAAGGGCCTTGATGACCGTTTGTTCATAGTCATACCACTCTTCAAGATGGTTCATCATGGGTGTTCGAGCAAGCAACCCCGCTTAGGCGTGGCGGCTCGCATCATTCCTCTTCAAAGGAAATTGACTCATCTTCAGAGAGCTCAAGCATCTCTGCAATCTCCTCTGAATTTTCGGGATCAACCTGTGCACCCTTGTAGCGTCTTTCACGGCGACGGCGCGCTTCGGCTAGTCCTGGAACCAGAGCGTCGAAGGTATCCTTGGTGTCGGTTTTTTCATCATAGGAATCAAGACTACGGGATTGCATCCGCATACGCTTTCTATCCTTCTCTAGACCATGTAAAACATTACCATGCTCAGCACCATTGAGGATGTTCTCAATAGCTGGAGTTGCAAGTGCAAGTCCTTCTTCGTCACCTATTACAAGAACTGTGGAACCATAAATGGCCATCTCAGTATGTGTTATTTCCTCAATCAAGCTACGTATTCTCCCATCACGGCCGATTAACCTACTTCGCATACGGCGTGTTTGGTTAGGTTGTCGCCCAACCCACTCGCGGATGTCATACATTCGGAGGAATACTTCGTCTTCGAGTAATTTCACGGCACGTTTCGGTGCAAGACCTCGTCCAATGGCACGAATCACGTCGGGCATTTTCATTCGCAAAATTGGGTCTGCTTCTTGATGATTCCAATCTGCAAATACATCTCCCGTGTCTGATTCAATTTCAAGAGATGCACCACTAGCCTTCTCAATCATCTTACGAGTCTTACCACCTTGTCCAATTAGCACCGCAATACGGTCCTTCGGGATACGAGCAAGTAACTCCACGAAGCCGGCGGGCCGACTCCCCGTTTTAATCCCCGCCCGGCAGGGGTGGGTACTCGGGAACGGGTTCATCGAGTACTCTCAATAGTGAATCTGCAAGTTGAACCTCGTATCCTTGACGATTAATCCACTGCACAAGTCTAGTTACATCTCGAACTAAGAATTCGTTAGATGAAGGGTGAGCACTAACAACAGCCTGACCCACATCGATGATCCAAGGCTGGCCATCATACCAGAGAATGTTGTATTCACTAAAATCGGAATGTGCTAAATCACAGCTCTGCCAACATACGGCAAGAATCTCCAAAAGTTCGTCAAAAACACCCATCGGGTCATCTACAGTAATGTCCTTTAGCCGAGGAGATGGTTCTCCTTTATCCCCAACTAAATCCATCACCAATACATTGTTGAGAATTGCTCTTGGGAGTGGAACACGAATACCGTGTTTTCGCATACGAAGCATATTTCGATACTCTTTGCGAACCCAAATCTTCACCAACTCTCGATGACGACGCTTCAATCCACCAAATCGAGGATCTCCATCAATATATTTTGCAAGACTCTTGAATACTGCATTAGTAGTATGAAATATCTTCACTGCAGCAGGACCTTGATTGGTCGTTGCATGGAAAACGTGAGCTTCTTTACCACGAGCAATTGGATAATCAACAGTCTCAATTTCACCCAACTGCATCAGTTTATGCAAAGACATTAGTGTGGAGCGGTCAAAAACCGCATCGAATACACGACGATCTACCCAATCATACTGACCTTTTCCAAGAACGCCCTGTAATTTATCTTCAATATCACTGAACATTCGCTTGAATCGGTTTTCATTCATCCAATCATGCTGACGAGAGGACTTGAGAATCGAATCGGGATCGAATTCCTCCCAATCAGGATCAGACATCTGACTCACCCAAAGAATGAGTCGATGTCATCATCATCATCGTCAGCCCAAGATGAGGAAGGAGCAGGTTCTGATTCTGCTGCTTCAACTTCTTCATTCAAGTCATCAGCACCCTCTTCTTCAACAGGCTCAGGTTGAGTCACAACCTCTTGCTCATATCTTTCTTCATCATCATCACTCAATTGATCATCAGACATACCGAATAGATCAACAATCTCAGGAAGAACACCTTTGCGTGATAGGTAAATTGACTGTGTCTTGGTGTAACGCATACGAACATCTGCCTTTGCATCTTGGAAGTCCCAAGGCTGTAAAATGATTAGATCGCCCTCACGAACCCATTGGCGTCGGCGCATCTTTCCTGGTATTCGTGCAAGCCTGCTTTCGCCATCAGCACAAACTGCTCGGACTCTGCGTCCACCTAGAATTTGGTCTGCAATGGCGAACATCTCATTGATTTTTTTATTCGGAAGGGGAACGCGTATTCGGTCTCCTGAGCCGGATTCAAGCCGCGCTAGCAACTCGGTATCCACACGCTCCTCACGACGGGCCATTGGCCGTCGGTCGAGCGCCCCCTATGTGAAACCATGCCCTATTCTACGAGCCTTTAGTTGAGCATCAAAGAGAAGATACTGCAGTATCGACGAGGTCTAGAAGATATTCTGCACCCGAACCGAAGCCAAACAATACGGTTAACAAAGCAAGTACTAGAATTGAATTTCGAAGATGCACTGCTTTACGAAGTGGTTTTGCATTTTCTGGTTCTTCAAAGAACATCACCAGACATAGTCGGAGGTAGTAAAATATTGAGATAGCACTGTTCAGAACAATAGCAAGGGCTAACCAGAATACAATATCTACAGATTCCACCCATGGAAGAATTGCTGTAACAGATTCACTCCCTGAACCAGCACTAATATTGACTATTCCATTAATCATCAGTAACTTACTGAGGAATCCAGAAAGAGGGGGCACTCCTGCTAATGAAAGCATAAAGATGAACATTGAACCTGCAACTAATGGATCTCTACGAGCCATTCCATGTAAGTCCTCAAGTCTGTGGCTTCTTCCCTCAGTCTCAAGTAAACTGAGTACAAGGAATGCACCTAACTTGAAAAGAACAAGAATTGTCAAGTGGAAAACGATTGCAATTAATACCAATTTAGTGGTATTCTCATCGCCAAGCCCACTTCCTATTGCAGCGATAGCTGCAAGCATATATCCAGCGTGGGCTACACTTGAGTAGGCAAGCATTCGCTTTGGATTTTCACTTGTTAAAGCAGCAAGATTACCCCAAGTCATGGTAATAACCGCAATTATTGCAAGTAAACAGAACCAGATTGCTTCACCTTCAGAAGGCATGGCCACCCCAATTAGAACGCGGAATATTGCAACAAAACCCATTGCCTTTGAGGCAGTTGCAAGCATTCCAGCTACAGGAGACGAGGCTCCAGCATATGCATCAGGAGCTGCTAGATGGAAAGGAGCTGCACTTACCTTGAAGCCAAAGGCGACTAACATTAGACCTACACCTACAACTGCAAACGGATCTAACCCATCCATAGAAGACCATGCAACTGCTAGAGTATCGAAATCTAGATTTCCAGCCCATAGATAGACTAGTGACATTCCATATATTCCCGTCGCTGAAGCAACTGAGCCAACAATGAAGTATTTTGCACCGGCCTCACCACCTGTAGCTTCTTCTTTGTGGAAAGCCACCAAAACATATGCTGCTAGAGAAGCTAATTCGATAGCTACAAACATGAAGAAAAGATTGTTCGCCATTGCCATTAGACTCATACCGAGTCCTACCATCATGAGTAGAATATGGAAATCAACTTGTCTACGATTATCCATTAGGCGACTGATAAGTACTGTTGTGATTTTCTCTGAATCCTTCTCAGTTGGCACACGAGTAGAGGGGCGAGATGGCATTCTGTAAGTTGTTGCAACTGCTGTAAGCAAGAGAGATGCGTAGAAAACTAAAGACATCATTCTTGAGAAAGATGTGATTTCGATTACACCTCCTACTTCTCCACTTGTTGAGCCAATTTCAAGGTATGAATAGACCAAGGCGATTGTTAGTGCAAACATGGAAATCCATGCAGGTACTCTTGGATCTGAGGTCGCCTTGAATCTAGCTCCACCAATTAACAATGGTAGACGAGTTCTAGTCAGAGGTATGCGGAACTTGGCATCACCCAAGTTGGGCACCAAAATTGAGAGAATAATACCAGTGACCAACACCATCTCTGGTAATAGCAACTGCATCTCTTCTGTGGTAAATATCAGGGTTCCACCCCCTTTGCATTCATTGCATCAATAAGTGTCTCAAGCATAAACTCTGTCGACCAATCAGACATCATATCCCAGAAAATGAATGGCATTATTCCAAAGAGCACCGTCATTGCAGCGAGAATGAACATTCCTGTATTCTCATGCCATGTGATATCTCGTGGTTCTTCTCCGTGGAGAGAACCGGGGAGCACCCCTACATGTGGATCTCCTCCCTCGAAGATTGTTTTCTGCATACTGTTCAGATAGTAAACCGCGGTAATGATAAGAGTCAGTGCTGGGAATATTACTAACCAACCAAAGGTCATCCAGAATGCAATCAATACTGCAACCTCAGCAACGAATCCTGCTAATAGTGGCAATCCTAGGCTAGCCATCCAACCAAGCATCATGTGCCCAGCTAGCCAAGGAGAGTGATGTGCAATACCTCTCATCGAACCAATTTCAAGAGTATGATAATGATGCTTGAATGCCCCTGCAACTGCGAAGAGAAGTGGACTGATGATTCCATGAGCGAACATCATGAAAAGTGCTCCGGCGATTCCCAAAGGCTGCATTGTTGCGATTCCTAAGAAAATCAATCCCATATGTGATACAGAGGAGTATGCGACCATTCTCTTTAGATTGGTTTGACCCATACAAACTACAGCACCATAGACCAAACTGGCCATTCCCAAGATAATCAACAATGGCGTGAATACGACCGTTGATTCAGGGAAGATAGTTACTGCGATTCGAATAAATCCGTAAGCACCCATCTTTAGCATGACACCTGCCAATAGCATCGAACCTGCAGTAGGTGCCTGGACGTGAGCATCGGGAAGCCAAGTGTGAACTGGGACACTCGGCATCTTTGTTGCAAACCCAATCAAGAGAAGAATCCAGACAAAGTGGCGTAATCCCTCGCTAGCAATCAAGCCGTCACCAGCAGCTTGTGAAGTCATAGCGACGAGGTCGAAGTGATGGCCTGTGAGACTTCCACCAAGGCTTGCATCACCTGTGTTGAAGTACATCACTAAGATTCCTATGAGCATCAAAACACTAGCAGTGAATGTGTAGATGAAGAACTTCATAGAAGCATAACGACGATCATCACCACCCCATACTAGAATGAGGAAGAACATTGGAATCAGAGTCAATTCCCAGAATACATAGAAGACGAATAAATCTAGAACAATGAAAACTCCTAGGAGGGCTCCTTCCATAATGAGTATTAGTGGGAAGAACAAATGTCCTTTCTTAGCATCCCATTCAACGAGCATGGAGATAGGAATTAGAAGTGCTGTTAACCAAACCATTGGGAATGAAAGGGCGTCAACACCGACAACCCAACGTACCCCAATTGGCTCTAAGACTGAGACTGGTTCGCTCTGGAAAACATAGGAACCTTGACCGATATTGAGCCAATCAATCGAACCTATCTGGCCTAGGAATAACATTGTAGTAATTCCGAGTATGGCAATAGCCAAACCCATAGATAATGGACGAGAAATCTTCTTGATGTAATCCGAAGCACTATCTGGTACTATCTGTGGAAGAATCAGAAGAGTTAGTCCTACAACTATAGGTGATAGAGTAATGAAAGTTAGAGGGTCTTCAGTAATCAAGCGCCCACCCCCCAGATTAATGCAAATATGCACAGGGCTCCTACTGCAGCCATTAGGATGTAATCGCGGGCGCTACCTGTTGTTATTCGACGAATTTGAACCGAACCAAAAACTGAATTAGATTCAATCTGCTTAATGACTCCATCAATGACATTCTTGTCAAACCATGCAGCAAAATTAGCAAAGGGCACTATAGTACGTGCTAGTACTCCTTCGTAGAGATCGTCAAAGTAAAGGCGATTCTGTAATGCCTCAGCCAATTGTGAATTTGCCAATCCATCGACATTCTGGCTACCAAACTTACCTGAAAGAGAGGTTAGCCAATGAACTAACGGTGTTGCCTTTTCTCCATTTCTTAGAGAGCCACCATAGATACGTGCTGCCATAATTGGACCTAATACAAAGGAGAGAGAAATTGTAACCCATCCTACATATCGTAATTGCAAATCCTCTGGTAGGAAAGCATGTTCAAGCTCATGGACTATTTGATCAATTAGAGTATGACCGTGCATCGAGAGATGTGTTGACTCCCCAGAAAGCCAATCTATGGCACCATAGAGTGCTAAACCAAATCCTCCGATAGCAGTAATTATTGAAAGAATAACAAGAGGCGTCTTGATCCATGGAGTTGTCTCGTGGACATGGTCAACTAACTCATGCTTTGGCTCACCTGCGAAAGTCATGAACCACATGCGTGACATGTAGAAGCCAGTCATCCCAGCGGTAGCAAGAAGCAGTATAGCAGGCCCTAGAAGGGCTTCTCCGCCGTGGAAGTAAGCATACCATGTCTTTGAGATAATTACTTCCTTAGACCAGAATCCTCCAATTAGGGGAATGCCAATAATTGACATTGAACCAAACATCATGGCTATCGCTGTAACGGGTAGTTTACTAGCTAGGCCACCCATATTTCGCATATCTTGCGGATCGAAGTCATGATGCTCACCATCATGTGATAGATGATCATGAGCATGGTGAACTTCATGGATTACAGAGCCGCTTGCCATGAAGAGCATCCCCTTCGCCATTGCGTGATTGAATAGATGGAAGAGTGCCCCACCAAATACTAGAGCACCAGCATGATGATTACCGGTATTGAAGAACCAAAGAGCTGCCCCCAATCCTGTGAAAATGTAGGCAAGTTGACTCATTGTCGAATAAGCAAGAACCTTCTTGATATCATTCTGAACAAAGGCAATTGATGCAGCCATAAAGGCGGTAATCCCTCCAATCCAAGCGACAATTAGTCCGAGGTCTTCCATTCCTGCAACTCCATGGTGCCCAACATCAACGAATGGAACCATACGGGCTACAAGATAGAGGCCAGCATTAACCATGGTAGCAGCGTGAATTAGAGCGGACACAGGGGTAGGGCCCTCCATTGCATCAGGTAGCCATACGTGAAGTGGGAACTGAGCCGACTTTCCTACAGCACCAATGAAGAGCATTAGAAGAGCTGTTTGTAGAGCCGCTGCTTCAACAACTGCGCCACCTACACCTGTAGATGGATCGTCGAAGACAACTGCGAAGTCGAGTGAACCATATATGTCGTAAAGCATCAGTAATCCAATCATTAGGAAAACATCGCCCACTCTGGTAGTCAGGAAGGCTTTCTTTGCCGCATAAGCAGCACTCTCCTTCCAATAATAGAATCCAATCAAGAGATATGAGCAAAGACCCATTATCTCCCAGAATATGAATAACCAAAGGAAGTTGTCTGCTAGAACCATTCCAAACATCCCCATGCTGAAAAGAACAAATTCAGCGAAGAATCGGTGATTACTGTTGTCGTTGATTGAATCAGTAGTCATGTAGCCAATAGCGAACCAACAAATCAAGAAGCAGAGGAAGGTCGCGACAAAGAGTAGCATTATACTGAGAGAATCAAGATAGATTCCAAATCCAATTCCATGGAATCCTGTTGCTGCTATGGACCATCCTTCACTATCATAGGTCAGAACATCAAATGTCAGCCAACTCCATGGTTCACCAACTTCGATGTGACCATGGTGGTCAAGATATTCATAAATCATCCAAAGTGCTGCTGAAAGTGACATTCCTAGAGCACCTAACCCTAGCACACCTCCTTCCTTGAGTTGATTGACCCAAGTCTCATTACCATTCCAGATTTGTCCGGCAATAGCTATGACCGCAAAGAATACCAATGGAGCCGCAATTATTATCCAAGCATAATCCGTTGAATGAGCACCAGTACTGTAGAGATATGGTACAACAAATAGGAACGGTACGATGTAGAGAAGACGATCCCACTCCTGCTTATGCTCTCCCATTTCTCTCACCTCAGTTCCTCAACAGATTCGCCTCATCGAGGGATATGGTTTCCTGCGTGCTGTATAGCGAAAGCAGGATTGCTAGCCCAATTGCAACCTCAGCTGCTGCAATGGCTATTGCCACCGCTGTGAATACCCAACCGTCAACGGAGCCATGATGCAATGCACCTGCTACAAAATTGAGGTTGGCAGCATTCAGCATCACCTCAATACACATCAAAACAACAATTGCATTTTTGCGACTAAAAGCCCCAACTAATCCAATACCGAAAAGAATGACGCCAAGGCCAGCAATCCAACTTGCCTCTATCATCATTCATCACCCCCCATATCGTAAAGGAGATTGACCAAACGCTCATCTCGGACGAGATAAGATGCACCTATCATTGCCATAGCAAGAAGAAGTCCAAGAACTAGAGTCACGATGGCCCAATCATTGAGAATCGATATAGCAAAATCAACTGTTGTGGGGACTGTCTGAGTTGAAGGTGTTGAACCACTCCACATAGGGTGCTCCATAACCTCTCGAAGGAGAATTAATACAAAGGCAAACACACCTAATTTGGCGAACATTCCTACTGCTTTCATTCGATATCACCTTCCTGGATTTGCCGACGAGTTAGCATAACACCAAACTGAACAACTAACATGACTGAACCGAGGTAGACTAGAATCTGAACTGCTGCAAGCATCTCTGCCTGAGCCAAAACGAAAACACCTGCAACAGCGAAGAAAGTCATCATTAGAGAAAGTAGAGAATGGGCAACTCGACGTGAATAGACGCAGCCAAGGGCACCCAATATTGCAAGAAGTGCCATGATGACGAACGCAATTGCTTCGAAATCGATATTCACGATTATACCTCCGCTTCTTTAGCGGCCTTGGCGGCGGCCTTGGCGGCCTTCCTGGCGCGCTTATCTTTCTCCTTCTGTGCGCGCTTAGCAAGTTCCATGTCAACGCGTTCTTGATGGACTGAAGGAAGCAAGCGAGTACGGTCTGCATCTAACCAGAGATCTTCTCTTGAATAACCAGACATACCATCGTACTCATTAGTCATGAAGAAGGACTCGAATGGGCAGGCCTCAGCACATAGACCACAGAACATACAACGACCAAGGTCAATGCGTCCACTGACAATATCTGTCTCAGCGGGTTTCAACTCCGATGTCGAGATGTCTTCGATACCTGAACCGTCCATCCAACGAACGGTTGCAGTATCTCCGCTGATATCAATAACTTCAGCGAAATCATACTCCGGAGGTGCAGCAGTATGATCATTCACTAGATCAAAAGACTCTGCCTTCTGATTATCTTCCTTCGGTTTTGCTGCAAATCCTCCGGCTTCAACTTGAGTACCATATCCATGCCACTCATCACTATCATCCGTAGTATCAAGAACATTCACACGTACTTCAGATGTCATATGGAGACAATCATTCGGGCACGCACGTATGCACGCCTTGCATGCAGTACATGTTTCCCAAACAATTCCAATACGTCCATTGTAATTACCAGGAACGAAAAGCCATGGCTCCATATCCTCTAGTCTCTCATAGGGATACATCACAGTCACTGGACGCTCAAGGAATGGAAGTAGATCTGTTGACTCTCGATCAGCAGCATATGTATGTCCATCAGATAGATGACCCTCACCTATTCTGCTCTGTGTGAATTCATCACTCATCACAACTTCTTGACCATGGTAATTGTTCCTCAACCAACTAACTCTTCCAAGGAAAGGAACTGTTCTAAGAGCTGTCTTCAGAGTAATCCACATTGGCCTAATTACCAAATTACGGAAATTGGGAACTGCATGAGGATGTCCTGTGTTATAGTCGTCCAATCTTTCACCTCCTAATCTCTATGTGTTCCTGGGCTCGCTTTGTTGAGAGTTTGTGTTTGATACATTCTACGGTTGAGTTCCAGAGCATCTTTGTCCTCATCAATAGCAAGAACGATGAAGGCAATGACAAATGCACCGAAAAGAACCGGAGCTGCCCATATAGGCCAACCATTATCCCAAATTTCTAGACGTAGCCAAATGGCAATTGCGAGATTAATTATTGAAGCAGGCAATAGCCACCTCCAGCCAAATTCTAGAATTTGATCAGTACGTATTCGATGAAGAGATGCACGCACCCAGACGAAGAATGCGAACATCAAGTAAGCCTTAGTAAGAAGGACCGCAATTCCAGGTGTTATCGATACGAGAAACTCAAATGCGCCACCAATAAAAGGTAGTCCGACTAAGGTATCCTCAAACGGAACTTGCCAGCCACCAAGGAAAAACAGTGCGAATAGAATACATGCAGCGTATGCTCGCATCATCTCTACAGCAAACATTAGACCCCAGCGAATACCCCCATATTCCGTCCACCATCCTTCCACAAGTTCGGCCTCAGCCTCAGGCATGTCAAATGGGATTCTCTCAACCTCAGCAATCATTGTGATTAAGAATAAGGCCGCACCCAACGGGAGAATGAAAATGTTCCAAGTATTACTAGTCTCAATCTGGAAATCTACTATCTCAAGAATATTGAAAGAACCAGATATCACCGCTATTGCCAATACGCTGATGAGAAGAGGTATTTCGTAGGCAGTAAGTTGTGCAGCAGAACGCATTCCTCCAATTAGTGTATACTTGTTATTGGAAGCCCATCCTGCAAAGAAGACACCCAAAGGCGCAACACCAAATATTGCCATCATGAATACAAGTGACAATTCTGAGTTTGCCGCCCAAATATGAGGTCCAAATGGAATGAATGCATAAACCATAACCGTAGTTGCAATAATTATTACTGGTGCGATTTCAAAGACCACTCGATCTGCTTTTGCAGGAACTATGTGCTCTTTGGTGGCGAACTTCAGAAAATCAGCAAGAGCTTGGAAGAATCCAGGGAAGATAACCAATCCATGGTATCCTCGATTGTGTACTCTCTTTACTGCAATGTGCTTTGAATCATTACCTAAGACAGAGTTCAATACCCCATTCAGCCAACCAATAGGAGCGCCCATTCCGAAGGGTAGTTGATTCCACCAGTGACCAGCGGTTGTGTGTCCTTCTCCAATCCAAAGGCTGCGTAGAGATGTTGTGGCGCCAATCCTATCCATTAATCGAGCAATGAACTTACGCTCAATGTATGGAACTACCATGAGTGTAATCATCATTGTACCAAAAACAACAGTACACATTATGGTTGTGAAAATAAACATCTCAAGAGAACTCTGAACACTAGCAAATTCCTCTTGAATATTCAATGTACCAAGAGGACCGAGTCCAATATCTGAGCTAGGAAGCAGATCGTGAGTCAGATCCATTGACCAACTCACAAGTGACTCCATCCAGCCACGAATATCCAACCAATCACTGCTAGCCATGCTTTCACCTCACCTATCAGTCTCTCCAATACAAGGGTCAAATGACCCCATGATGGCAGGAATATCTGCAACTTTGTATCCAATCATACACTTGGCTGCGTAAGGAATGGTGATGAACATAGGAGAACGGATGGATACACGATACGGCATCTTTCCTCTACCTTCTCCGCCACCAGCGAGGTAGAACATAGACTCACCTCGACTATCCTCAAAGTGGTGACTACCACTAGTTCCTTCTGGTGCCCTAGATGGAGCCTTAGCGAGAATTTTGGGATCACCAGGTTCGTGATATGTTTCTGCTCCACCTGGCATCTTATCTAGAGACTGAAGGACCATGCTGGCACTTTCTTTCATCTCCTCAATTCGAGCGCGATAGCGATCATAACAGTCTGCACCCTTAATCGATGAGCGCTCAACAGCAGGTACCCAATCCAATTCACTGTATACTGAATAGGGATGAGCCCAGCGAACATCGTAGTCAACTCCACCGGCTCGAACATTGGGTCCTGTTACACCGTGGTTGATCATTTCGGCAGGCTTAGCATAACCAACTCCCTGACTACGGACAAGGAATACCGTGCTCTCATCAAATAGGGCTTCGTATTCTTGAATTCGATCTTGGAATAAAGCTAGTTTTGCACGTGCCCTCTGAGCAAATCCATGAGGGAGGTCGCGCTTCACACCACCTACGCGAGGGAAATTATAATGCATACGAGAACCCCCCATTTCTTGTAGCAAATCCATCATCATCTCCCGCTCACGCAGACACCAAACCATAACGGATAGATTTCCAATGTCGGGACCATATGCACCTAGCCACATCAAATGGCTGGCAATTCTCTGTAATTCAATAGCAATGAGACGAATGTATTCTGCGCGTTCGGGGACTTCTACCCCAAGTAAATCCTCAGCAGCATAAATGTAGGAATGTGACCATGTATTCGCACTAGCGTAGCATAGTCTATCGCAATAAGTAGTAATCTGTGTGAAATCACGCGATTCACAAATCTTCTCGACACCACGGTGGATAAATCCTAGATCGGGTTCTGTATCCACCACAGTTTCTCCATCAACCTTGACCTTCAGAGTCCAAAGACCATGGGTCATAGGGTGTTGAGGACCCATTGAAATCCACATTTCTGCCATATTGAACCCTCACTTCACCTTACCAGCATCTGCTGGCTTCCTTCGGAATCCTTGAGCATCATCATACATCTCCTCATATCCATGATAACGCAATTTGTGCTGCTTCTGAAGAGGATGATATCCTACTGGAGTCTCGTGAGGATTGAGAACTCTGCGCATTCCTTGATGCCCATCAAAGTCAATTCCAACAAGATCCCATGTCTCTTTTTCATTCCAATCTGCTCCTACCCAAATATCCTGAACACTGTCAACTGAAGGAGTTCGAGTATCTGGTAGAGCAATACTAATTTGGATTTCAAGAGGAACTTTTCCACCCTTCAAGGCACTAACCTTAGTTATGTTTGGTTGAACAACGCCATCAACAACATCAGGGTCTGTAACTCCTGTACGCAGCAAATGGTAGATGACTTCCCAGGTCTTGTCTGAAGCATCTGGCCAATGTATGCCTGTAATCATAGAACAATAATCGACTGTGTGCTTGCTAGCAAGTGCCTCAGCAAGACCTCGCCATGAAGCCGGAGTACATGTACCAGTGACTGTGTGCCGTTCTTGAGTGCCAGAACTTCGAGTATCCACTTCAGCACTGACGCCATCAATCTTTGAGATAGCAGATGCTAGAGATTCTGCAGCCTTTTGCTGAGCAGCCGGTGAAACTTTCTTACCCATCTGTATCCCCTCACTCATCTCCAATAATCAAAGGCGCCTCGTTCATAGGACGGACTTCGCTTGGTACTGCTCCGATTCGGATAATCTTCTCACGCAATTTACCAAATCCATCGATTAACGCCTCAGGACGTGGTGGACAACCTGGGATATACACATCAACAGGAATCACTGTATCAACGCCTTCTAGAACATTGTATGATTGGAAGTAGGGGCCACCTGAAATAGCACACTCACCCATAGCAATGCACCACTTTGGTTCAGGCATTTGCTCCCATAGTCGAACTATTGGGTCCGCAAATTTCTTCGAAATAGGGCCATTTACCAAAAGGACATCACATTGTCGCGGACTTGAGCGAAAGAATACACCGAATCTCTCAGCATCAAAGCGGCTAGCGCCTGCTGCTGCCATTTCTAGAGCACAACACTTGATACCCAAATGCAAAGGAAATAGTGACTTCCTTTGACCCCAATTGAATAAGCGTCCTCCAAGGACACCGATGACCTCCTTCATCCGACTAGCTTTCAGAGCCTCATCGGTAACATCCCCGACTGTATCTACGAGTATACGACTGTTAAAGACAGAAAAATTCTGAATTTCATCGCTCATCATATCACCTCATATGTAGATTCGTCCACGCTTGCGGAAAACATGCCAAACACCAAGACTCATTATTGCAATGAATACAGTAAGCGTGGTCATAGCGGCCCAGATGTCGATTTCTCCACCGGAGTTCTGTATGGCAACAACTCCCCCAAGGATAAGGAACATGGCTGCAATATCGAATACAAGGAATATGATGGCATACCAGTAATACTGGAAGTGGAAGTTGATGTGAGCATCACCCACTGGTTCAGAACCACACTCGTATGTGCTATCACGGCGTACATACAGACTCTGATCAGTCTCATATCCTGGCAATAAAATAGAACGTAATTTGGATTTGTCATTAGTGCTAGGAGTTGGCCTCAAGAAGCGGGATGCGACAAAGCTACCTATGGGGAAACCTATGCCAACTAGAGTCATTACTGCTAGTGCAAGGTATGCTTCGGGAACCGTTGACATTGCCCACACCTGACGGTCCCTAAGGGACCGGCAGACTGCCCCACCTGAAATACGGTCATAAGCATAACCATGTGAGTATTGACTGAACCTTTGGCTAAGTGCTCAAGATAAAACGTAGATAGTAGCGCTGGTGAAATAAGTATACACCTAATACATGACCTAGTTCAACACTGTAGTACCCGACTATTTTGTTAGAATAATTCATCTACTAATCATCATTTTTTCCTGATTCGGAATCTAGAACACTAATTATTCGTTTATTTTCGGAACGGGCATTAACAAACAAAAACATAACTAGAAGGCCACCAATAATTGTTAACCCATATGTTAGAATTTTCCTATTTTCTTCACTGATTAGATCGAGGCCTGTACTGACTTCAGCCGTGACTTCTAAATCAACAGGTTGGCCAGCAACTGGCATTCCTCTTGGCTGAACTGTTATGGTGAATTTGTAGGTGTCATCCTGAACCATATCCGCAGGAGGAATCACTCTAATGGTGACATTTTTTGATTCGCCTGGAGATAAATCAAATTCTTCGGGGACCATATTCACACCCCATCCTCTAAGTGGGTCACTACTCAAAACTTGGACTTCTTCAAGGACATTACCATTATTTGTCACATGAATCATGAACTCAATGCTAGATGATTCATCGGTCTTTTTCGAATCTTCACCTTCTAAGGTAAGAACTAGATTATGTATTGTCTTTGACTCAAATATTAGACTAACAAAAGTCGGTTGTGCTGCATTTTTCTCAGATGCAGCACTTACCTGAATGATCCCCGTAGTTCCACTATTAAGACCCTCAATAACCTCCAATTCAACGGTAATTAGTTTTCTTTCACCCAATTGAATTTGAATGTTTTCAGAAATAGCGATTCCATCTACTAGCACCTTTCTAAGAACTGATGATTCCAAACCTGTGACCGAAATTACTGCACCATCTACGGAATGGTTTCCAACATTCTCAACCCAGAAATTAATTTGAGTGACTCCTCCTGGAGGAAGAGTGACATCTAATTCACTAGCACTTGAGCCCGGCTCTTCTAGAGAGATTGCCATTCCATATACGTAGTTAGAAATAATTACCTTGACAGTCTGTTCAATTTTTTCTTCAGTTCCATAGATACTAACTCGAGACAAGATTTCGACCGGATATCCATTTCTCCCATCACCGACTGTAACATCAAGAAATATTGACTTTGATTCACCTGAATTAATGACAATCTGGGAAATAGAATTCCCACTAGAATCGGAATATGAAGAAGACCATTCAGGAGGATTACAGCCAGTCAGATCATTAGGATCACAGACTTTCAGTATGAAGGTATCCTGCACATTTCCTGTATTAGTAATTTCAAGAGGAAATTGAACAATCTGTCCTGTCGAACCACTCTGTTCAGTAGACGTCATGACTGCAGTCATTTCATGATTAGGAGCTACTGAAACAGTCAGAGTTTTACTTGAAAGAATCGTAGTTGAGCCACTAATTGTAACTCCAAAAGTAACTAGGTTGTCCCCTGCTAGAGCATCGGGTGGAACATTAATTGTCGCACTTACTGATTCTTCATTGTCTGAGCTGTGTTTACTTTGAACTGTAACAGAAGAAAATGAAAATTGGGATTGCCAGCCATCAGGTATCTCTATAGTCGTTAGAGAGAATGTGTCGGCACCATTTCCAATATTTTCTATGGTGATACTAACTGTACCGGAGTCACCAGGTTGAACATTTGACAAGACCGTTGTGCTGAGTGATAATTCTGCTTCGTGGACCTGCCCTATCCTAATTACGAGCATTCTCTCACAACCAACTCCCTGGTTTGACATTCCCTGAATCATAATTTCAATCTGAGAATCGGCCTCTGCTGAATCATCAGGTGTGGTTGTGAAAGAAAAAGTATGAATAGATTCAGAACCTGTTTCAGAGAGTAATTTTGATTTCGGACTATCAAAATCCACCCAGTCGCTAATGTCAATATCTGCAGATGTAGCCTGCATAGTCACTGTCCATTCTGTATTACCCACATTCTCTACAGTGAAACTATTGGTTGCAGATTCAAATGGGTCAAGATTATGTGAAGAGGTTGAGAGTTGTCCATCACACTCTTTGACTTCAGGAATATCAAGTTGAAGAGTAAGATTATCTGACGCTCGATCAGCAGCATTAGGGTCATTTGTTACTGTGGCTAGAATGATGAAACAGTGCTGACCTGCTTCTGTAGAACTGCCATCAGGCACATCTACAGTGACCTCAACTGTTTCTTTGTCACCCGAATTTAGAGTAACTGTAGGTGGTTGAACTTCGGCAGTTAATTCATCAGACTCACAATCGCTGTCGGAAGTCATTTCAAGTTGGATCTGTGCATTATCTTGCTCGCCAGTATTTTCTACTTCAACATCCCACTCTATCTGATTCTGACCATCATATTCAATTGTCAATTCATCAGTTGTGAGTTTCACTGCATAAAGGCCACCTCCATCACCTGATGTGGTTGTGACTGTGATATCCGCATTCTTTGGAGTCCCTGGTGCCCCTGAAGGTGTAGCCTGAGCATTGACAGTGGTCTCACAATCTCCATCAGCCTGATCAGTCACAGTAACTGTGAGCGTAACTGTTTCAGAAGAGCCCGCATCTATACTCCCAGAAACTTGCTCTATATTAGAAGTAAAACCATTACAATTACTAGCATCTTGCTGAGTTGTAAGGGTGACAGTCATATCATCGTCGCCGTCATTGTGAACTGTGATGTCATATTCAGCAGCATCGTCCACATCTGCTTCCTGGGCCATTGGAGAAGCGGTAAGTCTTGGATCAATTTCCGCTAAAGAAATAGGAGAAAGTAATGAAAATACCAGAAGAACGGATAGAATCCGAGCCGATGATACGTGATTCATCGTAGGGCCGACAAACTCGCCCCTCTAAGGGCTTCGGGCACCGCGACCCATAGGGTCGCGTAATTTAGGCCTCTACTAACTCAGCGGATTTGGCATTACAATGCAAACAACGGCCCAGAGAAATTATGTCACAACCACTCACTTGGGATGCTCTATGATAGCGAGCTCCACACTGACCACAAGCCAAGGCTTGGCCGACAATAATATCCTTACTACAAACCCAACATTCTATTCCAGAACCACTGGTTGAATCACTTAAATTTAGAGAATCACTAATCTTTGAAAGGTTTTCACTAGCAAAAATCTGACTGATATCAATTCCTCTTTTTCTGGATACAAAGAATGCTGTTCCGCCAAGAGCAACTATAACTAGGATAATGATGAAAGGAATAAAAATTGAAGATGATGAATCTTCACCTACTCTTGCCGCCTTAACATCAACATCAACATTGAAAACTGAACCATCTATGTCGTCTGCATTTTTCAACGAAAATGAGAGGACTCCATCATCACCTGAATTCGGTTTGAATTGAATATTAATATTAGTCGATTCATCAGGTTGGAGGAGAATCAGAACTGCATCATTGATTAATAAATCCCAACCGGCAGGAGCTGTTACTTCAAGCCTGTGACTTATTGGTGCATTACCTATGTTTTGCACTGTAACTGTTAGTTGTTCGGACCAACCTTCATGAGCACTTACATTAGAATTCACATCCCAAGAAACTGCTGATTTTGATGCGGGGTGGAGGCTGATGACATTCTCAATAGAAATTCCCTCACCACTCATACGGAAAGTCACAGGATAACCGGTTTCAGCTTCAGCAGATAGAGGGATTGTCATCGTGCACCAAATTATATAATTAGAGTCAGAATAAACTGTGCTAGGTGGAGAACCGCAATCTCCAATCCAATCATCATTTGGTAGAATAATTTCAGTGTCTATATCTCTCCAATTTGATGCACCTTGGTTCTCAACGATCCAAGAAATATCAAATGGCTCTCCCACTGGATGTTGACCTAATCCTAGTACAGAATCAGATGTTTCACCAGTAGCTAAAGATACTTGATAGAAGTTAATTATCGGAATAGCAGCTGAAAGTACATCTATACTCCTATTCCAATCAATATAGAATTCACCATCAGCTGTTGTGAAGCGAAGTTGAAATAATCCACTTTCTGCTAGACCATTACCCTGTAGAGTAACACTCCACTGAGTTGTAGAAGACGTTGGTAGAGTTAGAGGCTGAAGCGGTTCCAAAACAGTCCACCCGCCAGGAATTCCCAGTTGAATTGGTGTAAGTTGTAATTCGCGGTTTCCTAAATTAAGGAAATCTATTTTCAACTCAATTGTTCCATCCGGAGGTACTTGATGCTCTATTCCATCACTGATAGGGGTGGTCGATAACTGATCTATTGCAATTACCCTCATTGGAATATCAACTGACCAAACATCATTACTGACTCTTGATCGAATATTTATTGCTGCATCAAGGATTGTACCCTCGGGAATCAATGCCCCAGGGGGATTTATTGTAACATCGATTGCTCTTTGCTCCCCCACACTTAGGGTTCCTGTTGATCCATGAGAAGAGCCAGCAAAAGTTCCAAGGTAATCTAAACCAAGATTCCAACCGGCAGGGGAAATCAATTCAACATCATATGTCTGGGGACCATTACCAAGATTTGTGACGAAAAATTGAACATTCGTTTTCTCTAATGGGCTGACAAGAATTTGTCCTGCACTAATTTGGACATCGGCTTCAGCAAGAAGTGGCACAACAAAGAAAATAGACAAAATAGATTCAACAGAGTTTTCTATGTCCGTTCCAGTAATCATAATTTGATATGTTCCAGGTTGTGGAGGAGCGGGATGAATTAAAGTGAATCCAATGTCTATAGTTTCTGCTGCAGCGAGATTAAATTCTGTATTCGTGAAGGATTTAAACCAATCAAATTCTAATCCATCACTCATTCGTATTACATTGCTGGCTTCTATAGTAGCATTTGTCTCGAAAAGTGCTGTATTAGTTAGTTGGAGATCCCATGAAGTAACTGAATCTGTAGCATCGCTAAGAGAAATATAGGCCTCACTTGAGCTGACTCTAACACCGGGAGCACTGACTTGTAACATATGAGTTAGAAGATTGTTTGATTCAGATGTCTCCTCGACTAAGTCATTTGGGTCGACTCTAAATTCTAGTGGAATTTGTCCCTCCTGTGTAGGTGTCCAATTCCATGTAACTTGCTTTGATTCGCCAGGAATTAACGAAATAACCTGATTTGAGATTAGTGAACCATCAGCTCTAGCCATTACATCAAGATCAGGGATTGACCCCGCTCCTAAATTTTCAACAGTAACGGTAATCTCAACATTTTCTCCAACTTGTGGAACGATAGGATCAATGATAACTTCTGATGAGAAAGTTGGATCCGGCGACAAATCATTGACATTTACCCCTCTAACGGCTATTGAGTATGGTTGCCACGTTCGGCCGCCTCCATGATAATCATCCTTGACACTGACTGTCCATGTGCCGGTCGAGGCTGAGTCAACCAAAACCACTTCGACGTTGTTTACATCATCCCAATTACCCCCGGTAATTGAATGACCTGAAGTGAAAACATTTCCTTTGTAGACCATATTTCCATTAGGATTAGTGACTTCTAAATTCAAATCATTTCTAAGTTGAGCGTTAGATTGAGACGAGCCGGGGAAATCCGACCACGCTAGAACCACTTTCAGCGGTTCCCCTGACCTAGTAATATCGAAATTATATTCACGTGTTTGACCGCTCTTGATTCTATTTCTATCATCTACGAAAATCCCTTCGTCACTATCCGGAATTAATGAATTTATCAGATTTACACGACCCCATCCTTCGTCATCATTAGGAATGTTTCGAGTTCCCATATCCTCGGCTCCAAGAATAAGCAGAGCCTTGATTAGAGCACCTTGAGGAGCAGGCCTATTTGCAACTTCCATCAGATATTCTCGTACTAAAGTTGCAGCGCCTGCTGCGGCTGGAGTCGCCATGGAAGTGCCGCTGTACTCAAGGTACCAGTCGTTTGACCACCCTGAATCAGTGTCCTGAGCCTCTTGAGCGAGGCAGGAGCGAACGCCATCTCCAGGAGCAACTAGGTCGGGTTTGATACGCCCATCATCAGTAGGTCCTCTACTGCTGGAATAATACATACTATCAGGAGAACCACTGCCTCGATTATCATGGCCTCCAATGGTAATTACATTCTTGGCTGTTGCAGGAGGCGTTACACCTGTATATCGATCATTACCGGCGGCAAAAAGGACTGTCATCCCGTCGTAAGACCAGTACTGATCCCAAGTAGATGTACGATCATCAGCATCTTCTGACTGAGTTGAGTAGGAACCATGTCCACTTGCAGAGCCCCAACTATTTGTGTGTAATCGTGCGCCATCGTTGTAAGCAGAATTAAGCATGCTATTTATTCCATAACTATACAATGAATTTGTGTCATCGTCTTCCATCGCTTGAAAGTATAGACTAGCAGCCGGAGCAACTCCAGCATATGTGCCACTGCTACGCATTCCGGAACCCAAAACAGTGCAGGCAACATGGGTACCATGTCCATCACTAGGGTCGGCCGTACTCGAATCACCAGGAGTGACTGATGTTCTAGCAACTATTCTGTTACCAAAGTCGCCATGATCATGATCTATTCCAGAATCACCAACTGCTATTGTCTGTCCAGAGCCATCTAAATCCGTAACAAAGTAAGAATCAACAGAATTTATTCCCATCCAGTTTCTTGCATTATCATTGTGAAGTTCAAGCACAGGCAGAGGAGAAATCCAAGAAACAGAAGGATGTTGAGAAATTTTTCCTAAATCAGCAAGGTTAATTTCGCCCCATAATCGACCCTCTTCGGGACTCCAGGAATCGGTCATCCATTCTTTTGAGACTTCATCCAAAGAAGCATCAATACCTAGACCTGGTTCTGAATGCCTTTGCAACTCATCATCCTTCCAACCCAGAATCTCAACCATGATTTTGCCTTCATCAACGACTCTCAAAATCGGATCAACAAGAAGTCCTATGGGAACATTATGAACTGCTTCAATTACATCGATTTCAGCTAACTTAGAAATCTCTTTCTGATCACCCTGAACGAGGAAACCTGACGGAGGGATTGTAGTTCTAATTTCGACATTGGCTGATTCTTCTATTGAAATCCTAGCATCCCAAATTCCAACTTCACCATTTACTATTACAATCACTAAATCCGCACGATTTACTGTCAATGAACTAGGAATATGAACGGAAGGAATAAATCCAATCTCAGTATATACGCCGATAGAGGATTCAGCGGTATTACTACGAGTTCTCTCAAATCCTTCGATAACATTTGATTCACCAAGATCTCTGATTGAATCTGGGTTGGCTGAGATTTCAATTCTCTGAGTTGTATTATCTAGAGGTAATTCTGATGTCGATGATTCATCAATCATTGTTCCACTAATTGGAGCCATTCCAAGAAGAAGGATTGTTAGAACTAACAGCGAGGCTCGCTGAGACATAGAACGACCCCGAAATACTCTACCTTTCAGTATTCGGGTCAATTGTAACCTCTTGATTCACGACCATAGGTCGTGTTAGAAAAATCGAATAGGAGCCTTATCGGTGAACATCTCTCTAGCCCATTGACCGACTTCATGTGTAAATCTCTCATGATAGGAATCACCACCATAGGTATAATCAAGAGAAATTTCGATAGTATAATTCTCCCAAACTGACTCGCCGCTAATTAGTAATTCCAATTCATCTCCCGCTACTGAAGTATGTGCTGGAATCTCTTCAGAAACAAAACTTGTTCGAGCAATTTCCACCCCTAAATCATCCAAAAATCGAATATCCATGGTAATATCCTCAATTGATCGTGAACCTTTATTGTTCAACTCAACTAGAACTACATGTCCTGAGCCACCTTGAATGTAAACAACATCTACTGAGGTTCTGTCATATGGAACAAGCCATGTACTGACAATAAAAACAGCACTGAGAATCAATAAAACAGAAATCGAAGCAAAAATCACACGAGTAGGGCGAATGATTTCCACCCTTTCTCCGACGATTTGTAAGATTTCATGCGCCTTTTCAGTGGCTTCAGGAGAATCTTCGCCTTTTGCATTTTTAATCTTCTCAAGTAAACCCATTTTAGTCACCTCCAATGAATGTCGCAGTAAGTGTAAATATAGCTGAAGAAAAAGGCTCAGGGGCAATAATATGACGAGTAGAGCCTTCAAATCCAGGAATAAGATTTAGGAGAGATAAATCGGAAGCCAGACCATTTACTCCAAGACTCGTGCCAGTAGGAACTCCTCCTGTAACCTGAGCGTCAAGAAGTACGCCTCTAAGATCGAATGTTGTACCTAATCCTTCAACTTCTGCCGATGCCCTTGCAGAAGCAATAATTCGGCCCCCTTGTACATCTTCAATATCAATCACACTGTATGGTCCTGCAATTTCAACAACATGGATAGTAGCACTACGTAAATTCTCACCTAAAGCCTCCATCTCCTCTAGAACTACTGGAGGGGTAGCTGGAATATTGGTTGTTCGTAGATAAATTCGTTCAACACCATCCCCGCCTGATCTAATTGCTAAGCCATAGTCATCCGTTGGTGCGATGACCATTCTATCGGTCATTCCTTCAGCTAGGAGAATTATGTCTCCCCTACTATTGATTGCTCGACCACTGGCTTCAATGTATAGAGACATGCCTTCCTCTGATGCAGAGAAATCAAGAATTGGAGTTCCCTGAAATGCAAGACTCTTAGTGATATCAAAATTCAAATCGGGTTCTGTTGTAAGGCTGATTGAATTTGGAACATTTTGCAAGAATACAGTAGCAGGCCACCATTTTCCATGCATCCACTGCATTTGTTGAAGCATAATTGAATCAACAGCAGGACCATCTCGCCTAGATGATTCGGGGACGGTCATATCTAGAGAAATTGCAGTTCCAATACTAGCTTGCAAATCTATCGATTCGGGAATGTCATTAACAAGAAATTCAGTTCTTGCTCCGGCTTCTCGATTGATTAGAAGTGCGTGAATCCAATCGAGGCGGTTCGACATAAAGTAGTGAGTTGAGGTTGTGACTTCTGTGATCCCTCCTGACGTCTCACGTATCTCAAATATTGAATCTATACCAAGAGAAGTAGATTTTCCAACATTTAGTCCATCTAGAGTAAACAATAAATCTTGACCGTTTACTCCCTGGATATTAATCATAAATTCGGGTCGAACGGGTTTCCAATCCTCCATTCCTAATTGAATAGCCCAATCTTGCCCTTTTTCAGTAGGTAGACGAGTAACGGACAAATCAATTTGAGGAGGGAGTTCAGGCAACCATCCACGAACATGGAATCCATCACTAATTCCGGAACTTGCTGAATTGAAAGATATTCCATGAACCCATGGAGGACTTTCTACCGTACCATTACCATGACTGGCATCGAAAATAAGATCAAAAGAACTGTCCGCATCTAGCTCAATACCATAAGAGAAAGAACCGTTTCCGTCCTGTTTTCCCGAAGCAACATCAGAGGTAACGCCAGCAAGAACTTGGTTTACTGACTGACCTAGTCCCGCTAATCCTCCAAGGAAGAAAGCGATTCCTGAGACACCTTGACTAGTATTCAATACAGGAATATTTAGAGTTCCCTCATTATCAGAACCTGTTGGTATCTCCACTGAAAGACTAGATGGTAATGGATCAATTAGTACAGATGCAGAGAGTCCATCTTCTCCATCAATTGATGCGTGTTCGACATCAATACTCAGAGTTCTATCTCCAGAAGTGGTCATAAATGCTGTACCACGACCAAGTGGACCAGAGGCACCAGATTCAATTGGACTCACCCATCCAACTTCTTGCAAGCCAGAAATTCTAGTTGAAATTGTTGATGAACCATCTTTGGGTTCATGATGGAAAAGAAAATGATCGCCACTCATTGTTACTGGCTCACTAGAATTTGTCATTTGTGCATGTATTGTTGAAATTGGCGTTGATGAATTAAATTTGGTTGTATCGCCAAACTCAATTGAAAATGAGGCGGGGACATCTAGTATATGCGCTGCCTGTCTTTGAACACCCTCAATTCCAGTATAACTTATCCTATCAATTGGTGAACTAGCCAAATAAGTGGCTCTTTCGGGAGTTAAATCTGCTGTAATATTATCAGGAATATCCGATATTGAAACTCCTTGATGAGCAGCACCATTGAGATCATTACTAAGATGATCGATATATAGGAATGAGAACTCCTCATTTGCCTGTGTAAGTAGCTGAACATATTGAGATTCAGCATCTCTATCATCAATAAGAGTAAACGAACTTAATCCACTAAACCTGAGGCTTGCAGCAACTTCTACCAGAGGTTTTTGGGGGCCATCAACCCCTTGTACCATATCGAGTGAGCGATCTGTAGCGAGAATTAGATGATCTCCTGGCATTATTGGGTGTGAACTAGATCCAAGTTGCAAACCTATCTCTTCGATTGATGTTGCTTCGCGATTAATTTGCCAGTTATCATGCATCTGAAGATGAATAGTTTGTCCAGATAAGCCACCTGAACCACCAACGCCACCACTTATTACATCTACAGTTGCTGAAGGAATATCGTTAATTATAGTTCCAATATCTAAGAAAATGTCTACGATATTTATCAATACAACATCGAATATCCTAGACATGAAATCTAGATTTTGTTCAGAATCTAAGCTTGTATCCGCTTGAGAAGTTCCACCTAATTCAAATGAACCAAATAGAACTAATGCCGTTGGAACACCTATAGCGGTAATCTGAATTCTTTGGTGATCCGTCGATAAACCTCCTCGTTTCATCCAAGAATTATACTCAACTTCCTCAACAGACTCTACTGAGCGCACTAGAACCAGAGTCTTTGGAGGGTAGGCTGGATTCACAGGTAGAGTTGGGTCGTCAACATTCTGTGATGAATCTCTTGTGAAATTCTTTACACCAATAATCAAACCTAGACGACTTGGCTGCCCTCCAGGAAGTTCAGGTGAAGATTTTGAGCCAAGCATTGTGAAAATCCTGTCAATTTCTTGGTCATCGAGAGATCCTGCAGGCATCCCTCTAAACCAACCAATTGAATCCGTTAGATTTCCATATTCTCCATCTGAATTCTCAGGTGGAACCTGAGAGCGATCTTCGTGGAAATGCAGGTGTAAATCTGCTCTTTCATCGGCCCAGTATTCAACTGTAGTGAGGCCATTTTCTCCTAAACTGCCAGTCCCATCCGCCAGAGTACTATCAGTTCTGATCGTAACATCCACTTGTGAGGGAAGGATATTTGATAATCGATTAGGATGAATTGCTGCTTCAATATAGGCAACCTCCCAAACATCACGCTCATCTTGAGAGTCAGGTGGTGAAAAGTGAACATAACCAAATCCGGCAGTAACCCCACAACCAATCTCACTCGAAGGTAAAGTCGTTAACTCGATTGGTGAATAGTCATCAGGACAATCTGTTTGACCCTGATTATCCATCGAAATCTGATATGGAGATGCAATTGAAGCTATAGTTACACTACTATCATCTCCCAGTCCTAGTCCGAGTATTAATGTGGCAATGCTACTCAAAAACTCTCCTGCAACTCCGGAGATATCAAAATTAAATCGCTCTAGACCCACACCAAGTGTAAATTCATATGGCGTATGGGTAAACTTTGAATCAATAACCCAAACATAACTCTCACCCTCACTTAGTATTCCATCTGAATAAGCGAAAGCCTTGAGCAAAGAAACTTCAAGAGTTTCTAAATTATCCCAATCCGAATCGGTTAGACTGGATTGAAGAACTGAAATTCGATAATCTAGTTGAGCGGCTGCAGAAACTGTTGAACCATCCAAATCAAGGTCGTTAAGACTTACACTCAACCCGACTTGGAGATCATCATCACCATCATCATCAATGTCAACTTGATGGAGGAATGCCTCTGTTTCTGAATCGAGGAATGAGAGTAAAGTTGTAGTAAATGTAATTGTCTCAAATTTCTCCACGACATTCCCATCATTGTCAATATAACGAGTCCAAATAACATAGTCTGTCAAATTGAAAAGAGTTGTCCAGATTGTTCTAACTTCACCAGGAGGGCGGCTGCTCTCATTTGTAAGCAATTCATAGGGCTCAGGATGAATTACTTGCGGTGCGTTTGTATTGACTAAACTGACCTCATCCAATGCTTCATCAATATCGTGTAATGGATCAGCGACCGAAGTATTTTGGATTCCTAACTTGAGTTGCTCAAGCATTGGACTTGCTAATTGTCCAATAGCATTTGAGTCAATAACTTCATTTCTTTCCTCTAAAACTGTAGATAATTCATTGAGAATTTCAAAATCCTTAGATTCAATTCGGGACTCGGCGTTTACCTCAACTAACGGTGTAATAGTAGGAAGAAGGAACAATGCTACTATGAGAATTGTATGTGAGAGATTGACGGTCGGCGTAGTTCGAATCAATCGAACAGCGCCATTGCTCATATCATCACCTCTATCAGGTGCGATTTAGGGTCTTGGGCTGCAAGGGCACTCAATGATTCATCTTTGGACGGAAATGAATTAGCCAATTCATTCTAATTTTACCGTTTGAATGGAGCCACATGAAGGACAAGCGGCTCTTACAACATCATGACCTTCTGGGAGAATAATCTCAAATCTCTGTTCACAATCACTACAGTCTTGTTGAACTGTTCTATCGTCTTGAAATTCAGAAGAGTCCTCTGCTTCTTTATCCAAGTTTTTGTCTTCTTCTAGATTGTCATCTTCAGGTTCATCTATAGTAGGAGGTGGTGGAACTGGAAGTTCTTCTTCTTCGAATTCGGACACATCTGAGTTCCACATCTCCTCCGAATCATGATTGTCACTATTATGAGAAAACTCAACTACATCATCCTCAACGACCTCGTCTTCATCTGTAGAAAATTGGGCCAGTAAATCTGCTGCTGGACTAGAAACCTTAGTCGATTCGATTGGAGTTGGAGAATTAATGAGGGCTTCAATATCAACTTCATCTATCGCATCATCAATAGAAATTGAATCAACTGGATTTGGACTACCCGACATCCCCGATGCGAATTGCCCAAAAGAGGATGCAGAGGGGGTTGGAGCGGGTTGATTGAAGGCTGAATTGCCACCATACATTGCTTTCTGTTCCTCAATAGTCAACTCTCTCGGTTTTTCTTCGTCAGCAGCTTCTTGCTCGGCTAGAAGTAACTTAAGGCGTTCATTCGTCATTCTTCGCCATGAAATTAGACCAACCAAGGCGACAATGAATATGACAATCAGTATTATCAATCCTACCAACAAATATGGATTCATACCAAATATGCTATTATCATTAGTAGAATCTTTTACAGATACGAAATATGTAATTTGAGATGGAATCCCCGCATCATTTGTAATGGTGCAAACAACCTCAAATGACCCACTGTTTTCAAATGTGAATGATACCGGATTACCCGTTGCATCAACATCATTACTCGTATCGCCATCTTCATCTATCCCATCCGAGTCAATATCAAAATCCCAAGAATATTGAAGATTAATTGATTCAGAATCAGTAGCATCGGCAATAAACTCGTAGGGAGTTCCGGAACTAACTGAAATTTCGTGGATTTTCTCGATGACGAGAGGAGGAGATGAATCATACAACTCAACATTGATGGATTCCTCACTAATTAGACCACCATTGTCGGTAACTCTCAATGTGACAGTGTAGTTTCCTGCAAGATATGTTGTATTGAAACGGAAATTGAATGCAGTTCCGTCTTGCCAATTAGTTGCTCCAAAGGATTCTA